>JBKJOR010000062.1:0-2588 GCA_046595575.1 Pyrinomonadaceae bacterium
ATCGCGTCCGTTCAGGGTCCCCATCAACATTTTCGTCCGACCGAGAAAGGATACCGAATCGGGTTTGGCTGGCTGACCGAGCATAAACCCGAAGAGTACATCCGACTCCATCACGAATTCCTTTTACGGGTTATCGAGAAACTCGCCGGCGATGGTTTGATCGACCGCTCGCAAGTCTATCTGTTCGGATTCTCGCAATCGTGCGCCTTGAACTTCCGATTCGCGTTCACAAATCCTGACGTCGCCCGCGCGATCGTCGCGGTCTGTGGAGGGATCCCAGGCGATCTCGATACCAATCCGATCTACAAACCATTCGACGCCGAGACGCTTTATCTCTTCGGCGACGACGATGAATTCTATACGCAGGAAAAATTTGTCGGGTTTGAAAAGAAATTGCGCGAGACTTTATCGCATTTCACGTCAAAGCAGTACAACGCGAAGCACGAGATCACCGAGGAAATGCGTGCAGAGATCAGAAAGTTTTTAGCGGGAGATCGGGGTGATCTATAATTTGTCCTCGTTCCATATGAAGAGCTTACTCGTTGCATTTCTGATTCTAGCTTCGCTGGCAAACCAGATCTCGGGCCAGTCTCCTCTTCAACAGAGCCATCCGGGAATACTACTTCTTCAGCAAGGTAAGTTCTCTGAGGCCGTTCAATCACTCGAGGCAGCGACCAAAGCTAATCAGCACAAAAATGACGCCGAGATATGGAATTTCCTGGGTCTCGCGTACTTGGGAAACGGCAATCATAAAGAGGCTCGAAAGGCACTGGAAAAGAGCGTTGCCCTGAGCCCTAGCGATGCGACTTTTCGATCCAATCTTGCTTACGCGTACCTCACAAATCAGCAGCTAAGGAAAGCGCGGGAGCATGCGGAAAGAGCGATCCAACTAGATGCAAAAATTGTAACGTCGTATCAGGTACTGGGGACCGTCAACCTCCGGGAAAAGAAGCTTGATCTTGCCGAACGTCAGGCCACTACCTTTATAGACCTTGATCCCTCGAATTGGAGTGCGTACCTCCTCAAGTCGAATGTTCTAGTGGCTACGTTCGGGTCCAGAGTAGCAGCCGGGAGCGCGATGAAGGACGAGGTCGGTTTCCTGAAAAGGGCCGTTGACATACTCGAATTGGGAGTTGCCAAGACCAAAGGCAGTTCTGGGTCGAAGGCGCTCGACGAAGAACTCGAATCCCTCCTGGTTTTCCACAAACACCTTTCAAGGAATCCGTCGGCTCGCCCTCCTTCACCGTTGGACGCGGGAGAGGTAGTTGAGCCTCTGAAGTTCCTAGCGCGGCCGCGAGCCGAATATACGGACAGAGCCCGAGCTGAGTTGATAAGGGGAAAGATCCGCGTTCTTGTGCTGTGCGGAGCTAGCGGGAAGATCGAGTACGTATTATTCGTAAACCGGCTAGGATTTGGATTGGATGAACAGGTGCGTAAGGCAGTAAGGCAAATTCAGTTCGAACCCAGGAAGGTCAATGGAAAACCGGTTTCGTCGGTCGTGACGCTCGAATATAGTTTTGACATCTATTAGCCCCGCAGTTTGACCGAGCGGATCTCCACTTTTCCTTCGAGTGTCGGCGGTAAGATCGCCTGAGGAACATCCTGGCCCCCTACATTCTCATCGACCTCGACCCGCAGATCCGATGCCTTCAGATTCTCGAAAAGCGAGCGTCCACCAAACAACACAACCTGAGCTCGGCGGCCGGTTTCATCGCTAACGGGAACCGAATACATGCGCTCGATTCGCTTTTCACCGATGCGAAACGCGACGTCCACAACCGTACCCGTAATCACGCTGGCCTGCGGATTCGCAATCCCGATCGGCACCTGAAGTGCCGAAAAATCGGCCGTCCGGTCGGAAAGGTCGATGCGTTCTGTCGAGACCGATTCCAACGATCGAACAAAACCTGCCGGCCCGCGAACACGAACCTTGGCCGGATTAACGGTTTCACCGTAAAGCTCGTAACCGTCGGCTACCGAGCCATCGGTTTCGGCTTGAACGCGGACCTCTCTTTCCTCAACCGTTTCGATCCTTACCGCCATACTCCGCGGCGAGATGTCCTCAAGTTTTACTCCGGTCGGAAGCGAGACGGCGACGGTCTCCGGCGTCAGACTAATTACCCTGTCGCCAGGCATAACATCCGAAATATCCATCGACACGACCAGATCGTTTTTATCTATCTGCGCAAGCCGGCGGCTATCGCCGGTCACGACCAGCGTGACTTCCTGAATGGGCGAATTCGTCACCTCGATGTTGTTGGAGAAGCGCAAGCTGAGCGGTACTGACGGCAGGCGCTGCGTCGTCGGGGTGCTCAACCCGGTCACACCGAGCCAAAGCGCCAACGTGATCGCAAGAGCGACAAGCTTCATCACCCAATCCTCGAGGAACACCTTGCGGAGGATGTGCTTGACGAAGAGTCTTTGTGGCTGCGTTTCCATGGGGTTAGTGAAAAGTTAAAAGTGAAAAGTTAAAAGTTATGAGAAGAAAAATTTTTCTGTCGATCACGCATCACCACACATCCATAACTTTTCACTTTTCACTTTTCACTTTTCACTTTTCACTTTTCACTTTTCACTTTTCACTTTTC
>JBKJOR010000066.1:0-6418 GCA_046595575.1 Pyrinomonadaceae bacterium
CAAAAAACGTTTCTCCCTCGTTCTCATCAAACCGTCGCACTACGATGACGATGGCTATGTCATCCAGTGGTTCCGCTCGGCCATTCCGTCGAATTCGCTGGCATGCTTATACGGCCTCGCGCTTGAGTGCCGGGAGAACCGCGTACTCGGTGACAACGTCGAATTTGCTATACACGCCTTCGATGAAACGAACACGGTCATTCGCGCGGACAAGATCGCGTCGTTGATCGAAGAGGCGGATGACGGGATCGTGATGCTGGTCGGCGTCCAGTCGAACCAGTTTCCTCGCGCCCTCGACATCGCCGGCCCGTTGCGAGCGAAGAATATCAAGGTCGCGATCGGCGGCTTTCACGTGTCGGGTACGATGGCGATGCTAAAGGAACGCGACCCGGGCGTCCAGAAAGCACTCGATATTGGTATAACCGTTTTCGCCGGCGAAGCAGAGGGGCGGCTCGATCAGGTGTTAAAGGACGCGTTCTATGATTCGCTTCAGCCGATATACAACTTCATGGACGATCTGCCGAACATCGAGGGAGTCGCGACGCCCCTCCTTCCGGCCGAGCGCGTATACCTAACTGCAGGAGCGACGACCAGCTTCGACGCTGGCCGCGGATGCCCGTTCGCATGCTCTTTCTGCACGATCATAAATGTTCAGGGCCGCAAATCACGACGACGTTCGCCGGCGGATATCGAACGTATCGTTCGTGTAAACGTCGAGCAGGGATTGCATTCGTTCTTCATCACCGACGACAACTTCGCACGTAACAAGGATTGGGAACCGATCCTCGACAAATTGATCGATCTCCGCGAAGTAGAAAAGCTCAAGATCAGCTTTATCATCCAAGTCGACACGCTGTGTCATAAGCTGCCTAACTTCATCGAGAAAAGTAAACGCGCCGGCGTGAAGCGTGTCTTTATTGGGCTTGAGAATATCAATCCCGAAAGCCTGCTGGGTGCTAAGAAACGGCAGAACAAGATCACTGATTACCGGCAGATGCTGCTTGCGTGGAAAGAGGCCGGAATCGTCACTTACTGCGGCTACATTCTCGGTTTCCCAGGCGACACTCGCGAATCTGTGATCCACGATATCGAGGTGATCAAGCGTGAGCTGCCGGTCGATCTGCTCGAGTTCTTTTACCTAACGCCGCTGCCGGGTTCCGAAGATCACAAGCGGCTTCACGAATCGGGCGTCGCGATGGACGACGACCTCAATAAGTACGATCTCAATCACGATGTGACCGGTCACGCGATCATGTCACGCGAGGAGTGGCGAGAGACGTATCGGGCGGCTTGGGAAACTTATTACACGGACGATCATGTCGAGACGGTCTTGCGGCGCGCGATCGCAACCGGTACCAGTCCGGGCAAGACCATGTTCTTCATCGTCTGGTTCAAAGGATGTATCGACATTGAGGGTATCCATCCGCTCGAAGGCGGATTCTTTCGTCGAAAGGTCCGTGTAAATCGACGACCGGGTTTCGCGATCGAAAATCCGCTCGTTTTCTATCCAAAATATTTCGTTGGAACGCTGGCTCGACAACTGAAATGGATGACGTTGTACGCTCGTATGCGGCTGATCTATCGTCGCGTGAAACACGATCCGAAGCGTTTGGAGTACATGGACACTGCTCTCGAGCCGGTCACCGATCACGAGGAAGAGCGTGAGATGTTCCAGAGTGAAGCGGCGCAGAGCTACCTGACAAAGGTTCACCGCAATGAGCAGGTTGCTCGCGGCGAGAAGGTTTGACCCGCTTAATTGAGGGCGGTGCCAAGGCTGTCGGCCCTGGCTAAATCACTTCGAACCGGATCCTGGAACTCCTCGTCGATCGAGCGTCCGGCGAGAAATAGGTAAGAGTACATCGCAAGTCCGCTGATCACTCCGGTCGCGACTTTCACCCAGGCCGGTAACGCGGAGGGCGAGATAAACCCTTCGATCAAGCCTGCAACGACGAGTAGACAGGCACATCCGATAACTATCTTTGCGGCCTCCATCCCTTTCTTTTTCAATGCCTGCCCTCTGGTCATGTCGCCTGGATTGATGATGGCGTAACCGATCATCATTCCCGCTCCACCGCAAAAACAAACGACCGAAAGCTCGATCACACCGTGACCGACGACAAAGGTCGCGAGTTCAACACCAAAGGGTGGATTTAGTTTGTACGCGGCGCCAAAGACACTCCCGACGTGGGCCCCGAAAAATGCTATATCGTAAAATGCACCTACGCCGAAGAGAGCCCCCATCGCGAATGCGCGGATGCTGACGACGATGTTGTTCGACATTATAAAGCTGGCACCGATCTGGTTCGACTCATTGAGCGACAGCCACCAGTACTGGTTGGACTGGATCTGCTCGACGACTCCCGACAGGTAGACGAAGTGAGTGAAATCCGTATCGAGCCATGTCGCTACAAATCCAAAAACGGAAAAAACGAGAAATGTAGCACCGGCAACCGTCATGTAGACCCAGTTCTTGCGAAAGGCTTCCGGAAACTCGCGAAGAAAGAATTTCCGAATGATGCTGGCTCCCTCGCCGTCGGCGCGGTAGATCTTGCCGTGAGCTCGGATAACCAGGCTGTTTAGATAATTGATCAGCTTCGGGTCGCGCGTTTCGGCACGTGCGATGGCGAGGTCGGTCGCCGCCCGCCGATACAATTCGCCAAACTCGCGCACCTCCATCTTTGACAAGCCTCGGAGAGATGTCCCGCGCAGAAGACCAAGCAGATCTTCGAGCCGCTGCCAATTGTCCTTGCGTTCGTTTATGAAACGGTTCATCCGATTTTGGATTTTAGATTTTAGATTTTGGATTGGCAACACGGAGATGACATGAGTGTGTCGATTCGCCAATCCAACATCTAAAATCTAAAATCTAAAATACCTTGTCTGAAGAAGCCAAAAAATATCACGAGGAAGATGCGATTGGGAAGACCTACGACCTCCGTGTCGCGAAGCGCCTCTTAGGCTATCTGAAGCCATACTGGCCGACGGTCGCCGGGGCTCTGGCACTCACTCTTATCGCCAATATTCTCCTCAGCACCCAGCCTTATTTTACAAAAATCGCGGTTGACGACTTCATCACGCCAAAGCAAACGGACGGCATCTGGTTGTTTGCGTTCCTATTCTTCGGCGTGTTCCTTCTGAGGTTTATCTCTTCGTACGTGCAGGAGATCTTGCTGAACACCGTCGGTCAGCGGGTCATGTTCGATCTGCGAACGCAGATCTTTACAAAGCTGCAGCGTCAGGAAGTTGCGTACTTCGACAGGTATCCGGTGGGTCGGATCATGACCCGCCTCACGTCCGACGTCGACGCGTTGAACGAGATGTTCACGTCCGGCGTTATCGATGTGCTTGGCGACCTGGTTGTGATCGTTGCGATCGTTGCATGGCTGTTCGCGATCGACTGGAAGCTCGCGATCGTCTCGCTCGTGACGGTCCCGCTTCTGTTCGCTTGCACCAATTGGTTTCGGAAACACGCACGAAACGGCTTTGATATGGTGCGGACGCGAAATGCAAGACTGAACGCGTTCCTGCAAGAATATATTTCCGGCGCCCAGACCGTGCAGTTGATGAATGCCGAAGGGAAAGCCCGAGGGCGTTTTCGAGCGATCAACGACGATTACCGTAACGCGAACATAGAAACGATCTACTACTACGCCATCTTCTATCCGCTGGTCGATTTTATCGGCGCAGTCGGCATCGCAGCCGTAATATTCTTTTTTGGTTATGAGTATCTGGCCGCCGCGTCCGTAGCCGGCACCGCGGTAAAGATAGGGACGCTCGCTTCGTTCATTCAGTACTCGATCTACCTGTTTCAGCCCATCCGCGATCTTTCCGACAAGTTCAACGTTGTCCAGGCAGCCATCGTCGCATCCCACCGCATTTTCATACTTCTCGACTTGGAGATCGATATTAAAAGCCCGGTGACCCCAAAGAAAACTGGTCGGGCTCGCGGCGAGATCGAATTTAAGAACGTCTGGTTCGCGTACAAGGATAAAGATTGGGTATTGAAGGACGTGTCGTTCAGGATGGCGGCCGGTGAGAGCATAGCTCTTGTCGGAGCTACGGGTTCGGGAAAAACCACGGTAACAAATCTGCTGATGCGGTTCTACGACGTTCAACAGGGACACATTCTCCTGGACGGCGTCGATATTCGCGAGTGGAATCTTCACGATCTCCGCTCAAATTTTGCAGTCGTGCTGCAGGACGTCTTTCTTTTCAGCGGATCGATAGAGAACAACATTCGACTCGGGCGAACGGATATCGACCGCGAGCGGATCGAGTGGGCGGCTCGTGAAGTCCGGGCCGATGATTTCGTCCAGAGGCTCGACGGGAAATATGAGTCGGAGGTCCGCGAACGAGGCGCCGGACTCTCCGTCGGCCAAAAACAATTGATCTCGTTCGCACGTGCTCTTGCGTTCGATCCGGCCATCCTGATACTCGACGAAGCGACAAGCTCAATAGATACGGAGACCGAGCAGCTCATCCAGCAGGCGGTAGATCGAGTAATGAAGGAACGGACGTCACTGGTCGTCGCTCACCGCCTCTCGACGGTTCAGAAGTGCGACCGGATCATGGTCTTTCATCACGGCGAACTTCGGGAATCGGGTACACACAATGAGTTGCTGACTGTCCGCGGCCTCTACTGGAGGCTTTATCAGCTCCAATATTCCGAGACCAAGATTCATAACGTCGGATCCGGCTCGCAATCGCCGGACGGTGCGGCTGAAGGGGCAATCTAAAGAGTTCCGCTCAAAGTTAGAAGTCCGGCACTCGTTTTATCTATAATGAACGTCTGACCATGCAAACAGCGAACAGCGAGGAGCGAGTCAAACAATTCGAACCGCAGGTCGAGGAGATCTTCGACCTGTCCGCGGCGCACGCTCCGAATTATGGAGTTTCGCGTGAGGTTTTCAAAGAATCGATCAACAACACGCTTGTCCGATTCATGAACGCGTCGTCTGAAACACTCGCGACGGACAAAGAAGTCACAGAGTTTCTTGCACAGCTCCAGTCCGATGATCTTTTCCTCGCCATTGCGTGTTCTAACGGAAACGAGCGAGCTTGGTGGGAATTTGACCAACAGCATCGACGTTACCTCGAGCGCGTCGCCCGACAACTGGCTAAGACCGATGTCGACGCCCAGGAAGTCGTCGACTGTGTTTACGTCGAGCTGTATGGAACACGCGTAGTTGACGGAGCCCGCGTTTCGAAATTTGCGACCTACAGCGGACGCGGAAGTCTCCGTGGTTGGCTGCGGACCGTGATCTGGCATTCATTGGTTGACTTGCACCGGGCGAGCCATGACGAGATATCGCTTGACGAAATGACGGAAACGGTCGGTGAAGGGGCCGCTCACGCGAGTTTCGCAGTGGCGCCACGGGGCGGCGAAGCGACGATGGTGGACGAGATCGCACGTGATCGCTATCGGCGAGTCACGGTTGAAACGTTAGACGCCGCATTCGCGTCACTCGACGATCACGAAAAGCTCCTACTTCTGTACTACCACGTGGACCAGTTAAAACTCCGGGAGATCGCCCGGCTTGTCGAAAACGAAGCGTCGCCGCTGCGAGGCTGGTTTCAGCGCAAGCTGCAAAGCCGCGAACAGAACCCGAGCGGCCGCATACATGAGTCGACGATCATGCGTTGGCTGGAAAAGAGTTATTCCAAGGTTCTACAGCATTTCAGCTCTGGGCTGCAAACCATGCACGGCCTCTCGCCCGAGGAGGTTGATATCTGTCTGGATCTTGCTACACAGGATCTGGCTCCAAGCGGCGTCTTTCGAAACCTGGGCTCGCCGCAAGATCTTTCCACGGGCCCACGCGATGTCGCTGTCCATCGCGAAGAAAGTTAGGCAAATTGTTGTTCGTATGCCGTCTGATATGCGGGAGGCAGGTAATCAAAATGGGAAATACTGGACTCGAAAACGTAGAAAATGCTCGGATAAAGGGCATCCTTGACGTATACCTGACCTCGCGAGAGGGACCGAAGAGCTCCGCCGGTGAAACGAGCCTTCATCTTGACGAAGATTCGCTGGCCACTTTTGCGGAAGGAAATCTGACCCGACGCGAATCGCTTCCTGTTCTTGGCCATCTGGTATCATGCGGATTCTGTCGCCACCGAACTGCAGAATTGGTCCGGCTGGACCTCGCTCTCGCCGGTTCCATAGAAAGTGTGGAACGCTCCGACGTATCTGAGCCATCGAAAATCTCCGCGGTTCTCAGCGATCTATTGTCCAAAATCTTTGGAACTACAGACGGTGCGGTTTTCGCTCACGAAGACAAAGATGATGCAGAAAAAACCGAAGAGAGAGTCGACAAAGCTGAGTAGCGGCTCTAATCATTAGAAAGATTTTGCACACTTACGACGGCTCATCGATTTATCGGTGAGCCGTTTGACGCTTGTTAGACGTGAGCTCCGGCGC
>JBKJOR010000332.1:0-2919 GCA_046595575.1 Pyrinomonadaceae bacterium
CTCTTCCCGATAACATTTATCTGCGCCCTCCGCATCGGTGAAGAGGTCGGAACCGCCGCTGATTCCGAGACCGGACTTAACAAGAGTGCTTTCCTTCTGACGCTTCACCGGTTCGCCGAGGCCGAAAAAAAGGCCGACGCGATCCGTGCCAGCATTCGCTCGGCGCTGATGTACCCGGTCGCGGTCGTCGTCTTTTGTATCGTCGCCGTCGCCATCGTGCTTTATTTCGTGATGCCGAAGATGGTCGAGCTATACAACTCTCTGCTCACAGGTGCCGACACACAGCTTCCGATAATCACACGGATCATGATCGGTGCGTCCGACTTCCTGATCAGTTGGTGGGGCATGGGCACCATCGCGATCGTCGTGATCGCGCTCGCGTACTTTTGGCGTTGGGCCAACACGCCGGCAGGCAGCGATGCGATCAAGGTCGCCTCACTGCGGGCACCCGTCTTCGGTTCGTTCTTCCGGCATTACTACGCGGCTCAGACGCTACGGACACTGGCAATGCTGGCGTCGGGAATTCCGTCGATGACCGAACGCTTTCTCGTCGCGGCGGAAACATCGACGAACCCCGAATATGCACAAATGCTGATGCACGTCCGGCACCGTTTCATGACCGAGTCTACTGATCTGCACAAGCTTTTTATCCCATATCCATTCCTCATGGGAAAGGAGTTCGGCGGTGTACTGATGACATTCGAAAAGACGGCCGACATGCAGAACACGTTTCACAATTACGCCAAGGTCGTCGAGACACGTGCCGAACGCGAACTCGAGCGTGTGCTGTTCTGGTTCCAGAATTTCGCGATCGTACCGGTCGGCATTTTTGTCGGATTCATCATCGCGGCACTCTACAGCCCGATGTTCGAACTGGCAGGACGATTGGGACACTGAAAGATTTTCAGACTTTTTGGCAATATAGGTAGTCTAGCTTTTATACGTTTAATTTTACGATCGTACCGGCCAGCGGCGCGATCGATGGGTTCGAAAATGGCTAACACTCCACAATCGAACTCCCACCAATCCGGCGTCACGATCATAGAGCTGCTCGTTGTGATAGTCGTGATCTCTGTCATCGCGGGCTTCGCGATGATCCAGCGCGGTTCGGCGAACGCACAACTCACCCGGCAGAACGCAGCCCAGCAGTTGAAGACGGCCTTTGAACGCGCTCGGTTCGATTCGGTAAAACGGCGCCCTAACGCAGGCAACCCGGACACGGAAGCACACGCAAAGGTGATCGTTACGCCGACATCATTCACACTACGACGATATAACAATGACGCGAACGGAGTACCTGGGGCGGTTGACGTAGTGACGCCCCTTCCGGCCGGTATCGTTATCGCTTTGTACGATGGCACTCCCCTGACGACACGCGACGTAAGCTTTGACATGCGCGGCGAAACCGCCGCGTCGCCGGCGGCTCAATTCCGGGTTTGCAATGTTTCATGCTCGAGCCCGAACAACTCGAACGCGAACATCGTGATCGTTACTCCGACGGGTACCGTCAATCTGTTATCAGGCGGTTCGACTCTTCCGACATTCGGAGCGCCGGCCGTGACACCGATATCGAACAGCGCCGGCATAAACCCCGACGCGGTCTTGTAACGAAATGAAAGACTTGGAAAAAATAAGTTCCTCAAATAGGTCTGCGGGATTTACGATTCCGGAAGTAATTGTCGCGGGTACGTTGATGATCGTCCTCTGCGTAGGTACACTCAGTGTTTTTTCCTACGTAGTTAAGATCAACCGGGGAAACAATCTGCGTATGCAGGCGCTATCGGTCCTTCAGGCGAAGGTCGAATATTACCGAAGTTTGAAGTTTGTTCCAGGTCGCGAAACGGCGGTAGATCTGCCGAATCATCGCCCCGCCGATCTCTACGCTGGAGCTCATACATTGTCGCCGATTACGTCTCCGGATGGCCGCGTGTTCACGATCACGTCGAGCGTAACAAACGCCACGCCTGCTGCCGGCGCAAATACCGAGGAAAATTGTGAATTCAAAACGATCGTAATCACCGCAATACCGCAGGTGGCGGAGAATGAAACCTGGCTGCAAAATTTGAACACGGCAGTGACGATTCAGCGAGTACGTTCCAATTAAACACATGAGACAGCTGTCGACAGCAATAGTTCATACCGGAGACGAGCACGGCTTCTCGCTTATTGAGCTGATCGTGTCGATGGGCATAACGATGCTAATCCTCGGTGTCGCAGTTTCCGTCTTTTCAGGAGCTCTTAGCACACGAGCGAGAGAGAGCAGCCGTACGGACGCAATAACATCGGCACAAGCCGCGCTAAATATCATGTCGCGTGAGATCGGGAATGCGGGATATGGATTGAGCACCAACGGCGTCGTCACCGACTCGACGGCGACGATGCTGCATGTACGCGCAAATACGGATAACTCGAACGCAACGACAAGCGACCCGGGCGAAGACATTGCGTTCTATCTCGACGGAACCGGCGGCGACCAGTCGGTCGTCAGGCACGATAACACTACAGGTCAAACCTCCGGCATTATCAACCGGATAAGTAGCGTGACCTTCACATATCACAATTACGTGAACATCGGGACGGTCCCTGTCGGCCCGATGTTCACGTAATTGTGATATGTGAACATCGGGACGGTCCCTGTCGGCCCGGGGCCGGATACTGGACGGATCACGATCACACTGACTGTGCTCCTCGAAAACGTCCAGGGGCAGCCGGCCGGACAGACCGTCACGGTGCGATCGGATGTGACGTTGCGAAACTCGACGTACATGCGTGGGCAATATTGATATTGCCATCCGTCTTAAAAAAAGGCCTGAGGCGGGAATAATGTGATATAGTCCGTCGAAAACGGCAGTAAAGCATCAGGCATCGACATTATAAGGAGCAAAGGCTCTCGTACTGGAGGCAGCATGAAAAAAGGTA
>JBKJOR010000448.1:0-5013 GCA_046595575.1 Pyrinomonadaceae bacterium
CTTTAATGCGAGCAACTCCGTCATTCGGGCGACAATGAACGGCTGAGAGATCGTCTGCCCGCCTGATATCGGCAACGCATTGTCCTTGTAGGCTTGCGAGCGAAGAGCGTCGGGGACAAAAGCGTGCCGAGGCACACGGTTCATAGCCTCGAGGACGCGCTCATCCGCGATCTTGTAATGTCCGCGAAGATGCTCGACCATTCGGGAACGAGGGATCTCGAAGCCATCTGATATGTTTGTTGTTTTCGCGGTTCCGCTCATTCCATTTTGGATTTTAGATTTTGGATTTTGGATTTAAGAGCTTCTCGAGGTGATACCGACGCGATCCCAAATCTCAAATCCCAAATCTCAAATCTCAAATCTCAAATCTCAAATCTCAAATCCCAAATCCCAAATCCCAAATCCCAAATCATTCTTCCCATCCCTTCATCCCCTCCAGTGCGGCGTGATTCGTGAGGTCGCTTCGCATAGGCGTGACCGACACGTAACCTTCGTCAACCGCTTCAAAATCCGTTCCGCCCTCGGCGCGGAAACCGGCCCGAACCTCGCCGATCCAGTAATACAATTTTCCGCGCGGATCGGTATGTTCGCTGATCACCGGTTTCGCTTCCTTGAATCCCTGTCGTGTGACACGAATTCCTTTGGGCGTACCTTTCGGAATATTTATGTTGAGCAAGGTCCAATCCGGCAGGCCTTCGGCAAGAGCTTTCCGCGTAACCGCAGTCGCGACTTTCGCCGACTCGGTGAAATCATGTGTGCGTGTTGCGACCAGGCTGAATGCCAGGCCGGGAAGTCCAAGTATCGTTGCTTCCATAGCGCCGGCCACGGTTCCGGAATACGTCGCGTCGTCGCCCAGATTCGCACCGTGATTGATCCCCGAAACGCAGATGTCGGGCCGATCGCCGTCAGTCAGGATACGGTTTAGCGCAAGCGTTACGCAGTCGGTCGGCGTACCGTCAACAGTCCAATGCCGTTCGTCGATCTGACGAATCCGCAGCGGCCGCTCAAGCGTAAGGCTGTGCGATGCACCGCTCATCTCCGACGCGGGTGCGACAACGTACACTTCGCCGATCTCATTCATCGCGGCTTCGAGCGCCTCGATGCCTTCGGAATGAATGCCGTCATCGTTTGTAATGAGAATGCGAGGTCGAATTAAAGTCATCTGTAATGTTTAAAAAAGGAAAAGGTGAAAAAGCGAAAAATATTTCTTCTTCACCCTTTCACCCTTCCACTTTACCCTTTAAGTTATCGTCCCGGTCCACCGCCCATCGGCCGCGGAGATGAGTTCATCGGACGCTGTTGACGAAAACGTCGTCGGTTCCGCTTTCGCGCATTAACCGATTTCAGCTTTGCCTTCTGTCCCGGCGGGATGAAGTGAGCGTGTTTTTTTAGATCCTTGATGATCTCTTCGCTGATCACCTTTCGTTTGAATCGGCGCAAAGCGCTTTCTATCGATTCGTTCGAGTTTACTGAAATATAAGCCATTTTGTTGTCTCACCTCCTCTCGGCAAAGATTTCCGCCCGAAGGCGAACTGTCATTAAACCACTTTCACAGCCGAAAACACAAGTTTGCGTCAGCCTATGGCTGACGGAGCGGAGCCGAAAGCATATGGCACGCGTACACAAAGTAGACCTTGTTCTCGTTCTCCCGAACCCAGACATCGGACTTCCCAACCGAATGTCTCGCAGATTGGTCATCGGGAGGAATATTCTGACGACCGCTTTGATCCGAACGTAACAAAAAATGCCGCGCCGGAAATTCTCCGACGCGGCACTGTTACATTCGATTGGTCCCCGGTACTAGCCTCGTAAGCTCAACACGCTTCCGATAAGCATGCTGACGAGATCGACATTGCCGCCGTCGGCCAGGTCGAAGTCATCGCGGCCGCCCAACGCGTCCTGATATCCGAGCTCGTATCCCTCGCTCATATTGCGGCGACAATCGCCGATGCTTGAAGAGTACGGATCGTACATCGCCTGGTCGTAAAGATAGGGATCGTTGTAATACTCATCGCCCCAGCCCCGGCTCCGTGCTGCCTGACCTTCGAGCAATCCCTGCTGGTAACCCGTGACCAGAGCACGTTGAATTAGTTCACCTTCGACACCACCTGAGTACAACGCCACCATATCACCGTACGGCAGCGAGCTGTACATCTGGTTCTGATACGGCACGCCGTAGCTTGCATACTGCTGATATCCGTAATAGCCGGCCGGTTCGTAGTAGGCATTCGACGGCTCGTAACCGAACGTGTAATACGGGTAATTGCTGTACTGCGGTGTATATCCATTATCTTCGTACGAAGAATACTGCTGCTGCGGATATTGATCGTAGTAGCCAGCATTACCACCATCGTTGAAGAACATCGCGATCACGCTCCGGAAAAGCATTTCCTTCCAGCCAGAGCCCTCGTTATAGTCTGCACCCGAATAGTAGCGATCGTAATCATCCGAGTAATCAAAGATCCCGTACGGTGTAGAGTTGGGGTAATTGTCATAGCCGTAGTTCTGCGAATAATTATATCCGTCGTTCGGCCGATCGATCGAACCATAGTTCTGCGAATAGTTATAACCGTCGTTCGGCGGATAGATCGAACCATTATTCTGCGGATAGTTGTTGTAGCCTCCCGTTTGCGGATAGTTATATCCGTAATTTGGATCGACGTATGAATATCCGTCCCGCTGGACCGGCGGCGAATAGCTGTTGCCTAACCAGACATTTCGGCTACTGTCGTAATACGGAGCAATGCTCCGTTCGGTACGGCTCTGTGCCCGACGATAAGATTTGTCTTCACGACGCTGCTGATCTCTCTCGTATTTAAACGAATCACGATCGACGCGACGCTGTGCCTTTAAAGAGTCGCGATAGGTCTTAGCGTCGAACGCCTGTTGACGACGGATCTGTCCCCAATTTGGCTCAGCCTGTTGACGGTACGCCTGCCGTTGCTGACGCTCAAATTGTTGAGATTGCCGCTCCGCTTGACGCGGGTCCCGCTGCCACTGGCGTTGCTCTAATACCTGCGGGCGTTCCACTTGCTGCTGACGCCTTTGCTGCCGCTGTGCCTGTTGCTGCCACTGGCGCTGCTGGTCCATCTGCTGACGCTGTGCCTGCTGTTGCAGTTGGCGCTGCTGATGCATCTGCTGTTGCATCTGCTGACGCTGTGCCTGCTGTTGGAACTCGCGCTGCTGATGCATCTGCTGTTGCATCTGCTGCCGCATTCCGTCTCTCTGCTGACGCTGGACTTGCTGCTGTTGATGCATCTGCTGGCGCTCGGCTTGCTGAATCTGCCTCTGCTGCTGAACCTGCTGGCGCATCCCGTCGTGTTGCTGCCGCTGAACTTCTTGCTGCCGGCCACCACCACCCGGGTTGCCACGTCCGCGTTGTTCTTCACCGCCGTCACGCTTGCCGCCTCCGCGCTGCTGTTCGCCGCCGTCGTGCTTACCGTTGCCGCGCTGTTCTTCGCCGCCGTCACGCTTGCCGCCTCCGCCGCCCTTCCCTTTGCCCTGGGCGAAAGCGGATCCGACGAAAAGTATCGCAATGGCGAATACCGAAACGATTTTTATAAACAATAAATTGGACCGCATATAATCCTCCGTGTCTCAAACCGCAAAAATCGGGGTTGTTATTACTGATAAATGAAGCAAACACCGTTCCGTTAACCCGAAACCAGCCGAACGCTGTCATTAAAGGAGCGTAAGGAACTGATATAGTGCGCAAAAAGACAATATGCGGTGCGAGAGGGTAATATTCCCCATATGGAACTTTCCGCCATCGAACAGGCGCGCGATCGCATAGCCGGGCACGTAAAGAGAACGTCGTTGCAACGCAGCGAGACACTAAGTAGCCATGTCGGTACTAATGTGTACGCAAAACTCGAACTGTTTCAAAAAACAGGATCGTTCAAGGTTCGAGGTGCATTCAACAAGCTTCTTAGTTATCCAATAGAACAACTTTCGGAAGGCGTCGTGGCCGTAAGCGGCGGTAATCATGCGCAGGCGGTCGCTCATGCCTCGAGTGTGCTCGGCGTGGACGCCGTCGTGCTGATGCCAGAATCGACACCGCGCAACTACGTCGACGCCACTCGAGGATACGGAGCGAAAGTGGAACTCACACCTACGATCGCGGATGCGTTCGTTGTGATCGAGCGTTACCGATCCGAAGGGCGCGTCTTCGTTCATCCCTTCGACGACGAACTGGTAATGGCCGGGCAGGGTACTCTTGGGCTGGAGATCTTTGAAGATCTGCCCGACGTCAGCGACGTGATCGTCAGCATCGGCGGCGGCGGATTGATGGCGGGGGTTGCTTCGGCGTTGAAAGCGAAGAATCCGGCCATACGTGTATGGGGAGTCGAGACCGCCGGTGCAGACGCAATGTCGCACGCACTCACCGCCGGACATCCTGTCGAACTTTCTGCGATCACATCGATCGCGAAAACGCTCGGAGCTCCGTCGGTGTCCGAAGCAACGCTCGCCGCGGCTCAAAAATATCTCGAGAGTGTTACGGTCGTCACCGATGGCGAAGCCCTCGACGCTCTACGATTCATCTTGGAGCGGTTGAAAGTTTTGACCGAGCCGGCGGCTTCATGTACCCTCGCCGCCGCCGAGAAACTGAGATCGGATCTGGGCCCACACGTCGTGCTCATTCTCTGCGGCGGGAATCTTGCCCTTGATGATCTTTGCGCATATACGAGTTAGATAATTCGCGCATTGAAATTTCTATTTTGCTAAACTCGAACTACAGAATTTTTTTAGTTTCGGGAGAAAATCATATGGCCATAAAAAAGAAAACTGCGGTAAAGACCGCCACGAGTAAGAAATCAACTACGGCTAAAAAGCCGACCGCAAAAGCGAAGACTGTTGCTAAAGCGAAGTCCCCCGCAAAGAAAGCGTCCTCGACAAAACCCGCGGTGAAGAAGGCTACCGTGAAAAATACCGCGAGTTTTGTCGAGGACGCTTTCTTTGCGGGCGACTTCGCTTTAGCAATAGGTTTCGCTTTCGCGGTCGGCTTTTTAGTCG
>JBKJOR010000009.1:0-3530 GCA_046595575.1 Pyrinomonadaceae bacterium
CGCCGTCAAAGGCGATACGGTTTGGACGATGGCCGGCGGCCCGATCGCGAATGGCGTTGTGCTGATCAAGGATGGAAAGATCGAGGCCGTTGGACCTGCTTCGAGCGTTTCAATCCCGGCCGGTTATCGCATCATCAATGCACAGTTCGTTACACCGGGTCTTATCGACGCCCACACCGTAGTAGGTCTAAATGGCTATCTTAATCAGCCACACGATCAGATGGCTCTCGACGGTGGGGCTTCGTTCCAGCCCGAGCTGCGTGCGATCGATGCATACAATGCCGAGGAGCGTTTGGTCGGATGGCTCCGGGAATTTGGGATCACGACAATACACACCGGACATCAACCGTCGGCTCTCGCGTCGGGACAGACGATGATAGCCAAAACCTGGGGTAAGAACGTCGACGAAGCGACGATGGTCCCGACAGCGATGGTAGCGGTAACTTTGGGAACTGCGGCGAACGCGGGGCCGGGCAAGTCACCCGGATCGCGTGCGAAGCAGGCGGCAATGCTTCGGGCGGAACTGATCAAAGCGCTCGAGAATTCAAAGAAGGCGGACCCGGGGAAAGATCTCAAGACCGAGATCATGCTCCGTGTGATCAAACGCGAGATTCCTCTTTTGATTACGGCCCATCTTGCACAGGATATTTTGACGGCGATCCGGATAGCAAAGGAGTTCAACATCCGAATAGTTCTCGACGGTGTATCGGACGCTCATATGGTTCTCGATGACATAAAGGCTTCCGGATTTCCGGTGATCGTTCACCCGACGATGGCTCGTGCGGAAGGAGACACTGAAAGCCTCTCGATGGAAAATGCGTCGAAGCTTCGGGCGGCGGGCATCCGCGTTGCTCTCCAAAGCGGTTACGAGGGTTACGTTCCAAAAACTCGGGTCGTGCTTTTTGAGGCAGCGATGGCTGCCGGCAACAAACGTCTCTTGCCGCAGGAAGCGATGTCGATGATCACGATCGACGCCGCCAGAATTCTCGGAATCGAGAATCGCGTGGGCTCTCTCGAAAAAGGCAAGGACGCCGATATTGCGATGTACGACGGTGACCCATTCGAATATACGACGCACTGCATCGGAACGATAATCAACGGTCGTCTAGTTAGCGAAGCAGTTCGCTAGGACCAGAACTGCCTGCAGCATCAGGCGGTTTATGTTTTAAAAACACTCTACCGCCGACCACCTGCTACCGCGGGCGGTTCTAACAAAGACAATGCTTGCATCAATATTTCTACCGCTACTTCTTCTTTTTCAGGTTCCCGGTGTTTCCCCGCGACCGATCGACGCACCAAAGCCCGCTGATGTTGCAGCGCAAAAGGACGAGCCAGCCGTAGTTACGAAACACTCAGCGCGGGTCGGCGGTCGCTCGCTGAACTACACCGTAACCACCGGTTTCATGCCGATCAAGAACGCGATCTCAGGTGAAACCGAGGCACGTCTCTTTTACATGGCATACACGCTCGATGACGCGGGCGATCCAAAGTCGCGCCCGCTAATGTTCTCATTCAACGGCGGGCCGGGTTCGGCAAGTGTCTGGCTACACCTCGGGGCGCTCGGACCGCGGCGGGTAAAGATGCTCGACGACGGAATGATGCCGGCGCCACCTTACGAGATGGTCGATAACGAGCAGTCATGGCTCGACCAAACCGACATGGTCTTTATCGATCCCGTCGGAACCGGTTATTCACGAGCCGCAAAGCCGGAGCTCGCAAGCAAGTTCTTCGGCGTGAACGGCGACATTGACTCGATCGGTGAATTTATTCGGATGTACCTCGGACGCAGCGAGCGATGGGCATCGCCATTGTTTCTTGTCGGTGAAAGCTACGGCACAACGCGGGCGGCCGGCCTCTCGAATCACCTGTTCGAGCGCGGCATCGGACTTAACGGAATCATCCTCGTCTCGACGGTATTGAACTTTCAGTCGATCAGATTCGCAGACAATAACGATCTGCCGCTTGTATTGATTTTCCCCTCCTACTCCGCGACGGCGTGGTATCACAAGAGGCTGCCTGCAGACTTGCAGCGCAAAACGCTGCGTGAGGTTTTGAAAGAGTCCGAGGAGTTTGCAGCGAATGTTTACGGGCCGGCCCTGCTTCGCATCGACCGATTATCAGCCGCTGAAAAGCAGACGCTTCTCGACCGGTTTGTCGCACTCAGCGGATTGAATCGAACTTTCGTCGAGCAGAATAACTTTCGCGTCGATCTCGGTGAATTTAACAAAGAGCTACTCCGCGATCAGCGGCGTAGTACCGGCCGTCTCGACAGTCGTTTCGTTGGTTTTGACAAAGATTCCTCCGGGGATGGACCGGAGTTCGACCCGAGCATGACGGCGATCCGAACACCTTACACTGCCGTCTTCAACGACTACGTACGCCGTCAACTGAACTACAAGTCCGACGCCGAATATTACATCCTCGGTGGAGGCATAACCGCTCCGTGGAACTGGAATACAAACAACGCCTATGCCGACACATCACAAGCCCTGTCGTCGGCGATGCGCAAGAATCCGTATATGAAAGTGTTTGTCGCAAGCGGTTATTACGATATGGCAACGCCGTATTTCGCGGCCGAGTATACGGTTTCTGCGCTGAACCTCGACCCGCAGCTCAGGCAGAATTTTTCATTCGCCTACTACGAGGCGGGACATATGATGTATATCGAGAAGAACTCGCTGAAGAAATTGAAGGACGACGTCGCCGGATTTATGCAGGGAGCGCTGCGGAAATAATTATTTTCTAGTACAGTTGCGGCTACTCTTATCAAGATAGAATCAGTTGGGCACATGGGCTCCCTGTCCGCTTATTAGATCCACGGCGTGCTTTAAGACCGGTCTGATCACTTCGAAACATTCCGCCACGGATTTCGGGGAACCCGGCAAATTGATTATCACAACGCCCCCGCGGATACCCGCGACACCTCGCGACAGCATAGCCATCGCCGTCTTCGATGAGGTCTCCCGACGCATAGCCTCAGCGATTCCCGGAGCGTGGCGATCGATCACCGCGAGCGTGGCCTCGGGCGTATTGTCGCGAGGACCAAAGCCCGTTCCACCCGTAGTCAGGATCAGATTGATATCCTCGCGATCGGAGAGCGATGACAAAAGATCGCGGACCTGAAAAAGGTCATCGGTCACGACGTCGCGACCGACGACGTCAGCACCCTCGGACGTCAACAACTCGACAAGCTTGTCGCCCGATTCGTCATTCTCTATTACGCGCGTATCCGAAACCGTTAAAACGAACGCTCTGATGTTTATGCTCATGCGGCTGTTGATTCGATGCTTTCAAGGGCCTGTTTGCGATTACTATAGATCACGCTCAATAAAACGCCGAGGACGACGAGCAGCATTCCGACCATCGAAATGATGGTCTGTGACTCTCCAAACACAAGCCATCCGATAGCGACCGCGTAGACCAGCCCGGTGTAATTTATGATCGCGACCCCTGCAACTTTTTCTTTCTGCAAAGCACTCGTTAGAAATATCTGCCCGAGTTGCGAGAACACGCCGACGAGAAATAGGCAT
>JBKJOR010000017.1:0-6875 GCA_046595575.1 Pyrinomonadaceae bacterium
GCCAGTCTCGTTCGCAGTCCCTCTTCGACCGGGATCCCAACCGCTCCCAACAACGTGAGTTGCTGCTCGACCGAATGAATGCGTGATCGCTTCCAATATTCGATGGGCGAACCAACGAGATGGTTATGAAGGAAAGCGTACTGGTAAGTCTGAAAACCCACGCGATGCCGTGCACCGGTTGCGAAGGTAAAGAACGTTGCGGTCGTCCCGCCATGCAGGTTGAAGACGACGTCGTACTGGCGTTTGCGGAGCTCGCGGGCGGTGGCGAATCTCGACGAGGCCGACTGCCCGACCTCGATGACGTTATCTGCATCCTCGGATCCTTCAAGCAGCGGTGCGACCCAGTCTTCGAGTAGGATGTCTATCTCCGCGTGCGGAAGGAATCGCTTTAGAGCTATGAGCGAAGGCGTCGACAGGACCGTATCGCCGATGGACCGAAGACGTACGACCAGAACCCGCCGCACGCGGCTCCAATCGATGTGCCGGCTCATCTATTTCTCCACCGTCGCCTCGTCCACCAGCATCACCGGAATGTCGTCACGAATCGGATAGACAAGCGAGCACTCGGCATTCGTACATTTGAGTGCGGACTGATCTTCCTTCAGCGCAACTTCGGATCTGCACTTCGGGCAACGGAGGATCTCTAGGAGTTCAGGACTTAATGCCATGAAAATTAATCTATCGTAAAGCGTTGGGCAATCCAAAAGCGAAAGGCATGAATAAATCATGCCTCTCGGAGAATCGTGATCGTGTTCCCGTATTCTATGCGCCTTCGGTCTTCGTCCCACAGTCAGGGCAAAACTTCGCACCCGGGGCTAGTTCAGCCTGACATTTGCCGCACTTTGCTTTTTCCTGCGACGATCCGCACTCGGAACAGAATTTCGCTCCTTCGCGAAGTTGGGCTCCGCACTTTACGCACGGGACTTTCGCGACTTCCATCTTCCCGCCACAGTCGGCGCAAAATTTAGCGGCCGGATTGTTTTGTTTTCCGCACCCTGGGCAAGGAACCGTCGAAGCCGCTCCACCGCCGCCTCCCCCTTGAGGACCGGCACCGAAAGCGTTGGCCATCTGACCACCGACTGCGAAACCTGCACCGAGGCCGGCTCCCAGTCCCGCCCCGCCGCCTTCATTCTGAGCAGCATCGCGTAACGCATCGGCTGCCTGAAACTGCATGTAATTCTGTGCATCGCCGAGAGCTCCCATTGAAGCCCGCCTGTCCATCGC
Source organism: Pyrinomonadaceae bacterium (assembly GCA_046595575.1). Taxonomy (GTDB): domain Bacteria; phylum Acidobacteriota; class Blastocatellia; order Pyrinomonadales; family Pyrinomonadaceae; genus OLB17. The sequence goes on from JBKJOR010000017.1 coordinate 1,225, forward strand.
TGCTTCGACTTCCGGGGGGAGACTGATGTTCTCGACGTAAAACTTTGTGACCTCAAGGCCGTATGCACGGAAGTCCTCATTGATCTTCGCGCGGATCGCCTCGCCCATTTCCTTGTACTGGGCGGCAAGGTCGAGCGCCGGGATCTTTAACTCACCGATCGCATCCGAAAACTCGGTAACGATCGCCCGCTTCAACTGCCCGTCAATATCCTCGGTCTGAAAATGAGCATTGGTGCCGGCAACCTGCTTGATAAACTCGCTTGGATCCGCGACGCGTAGGCTGTACGCACCGAAGGCACGCAGTCGCACAATTCCAAAATCCTGATCGCGGAGCATGATCGGGTTCGACGTTCCCCATTTCATGTCCGTGAATTGCTTCGTGTTAACGAAGTAGACTTCGGATTTGATCGGCGAATTGAAACCGTATTTCCACGCACCGAGCTTCGAAAGGATGGGTGTGTTTCCGCCTTCAACGTCGTATCGGCCCGGAGTAAAAACGTCTGCCACCTGGCCCTCAAAAACAAAAACGGCGGCCTGCGATTCGCGGACGATCAACTGGGCACCGTTCTTGATCTCCTGACCCGCAACGGGAAAGCGATAGAGCAGCGTATCTTTAGATTCGTCGAGCCATTCAATGACCTCAATAAACTGGTTCAGGGCCGCTTCTTTCACCTTGTCGAGAATACTCATTCTTGAAATCTCCTTGTGCTTGTCTTAACGATTGAATATGCCACAAAGTTCTGCATTTTGGAAGATTACGTCGATCCGTTTCAGGTGATGAGGCCTCTCGGGCTGAGCGAAGCCGCGCTGGCCCGTCGATGAAACATTGTCTGATCCACTGGCCGCATGGTAGTCTTGAACTCACATGGATTTACGACAGAAGCTAGCAATATTGGCCGACGCCGCAAAATACGACGCCTCCTGCGCATCCAGCGGGTCTCATCGAAAACGCGACATCAACGGGATTGGAAACACGGAAGGCATGGGCATCTGCCATAGCTATACGCCGGACGGCCGATGCATTTCTCTTCTTAAACTATTGCTCACCAATGTCTGCATCTGGGACTGTTCCTACTGTGTGAACCGGCGATCCTCCGAAGTTCGCCGTGCACGCTTTAAGCCGGAAGAAGTTGTTCGGCTGACAATGAATTTTTACAGACGGAATTACATCGAGGGCTTGTTTCTCAGCTCGGGCATTATCCAGAGCGCTGACTATACGATGGAGCAGCTCGTGATGGTGGCCAGGACTTTACGCGAAGAAGAAAATTTCGGCGGGTACATTCATTTGAAAGCGGTGCCCGGTGCCTCAAAAGAATTGCTGCTCGAAGCGGGGAAGTATGCCGATCGCCTGAGTGCCAATATCGAGCTTCCGACACAAGAGGATCTCGACGAGCTAGCGCCTGAGAAAACAATTCTCGAGATTGAGGACACGATGTTGAAGGTCAAAGATGGGATCGACGATGCGAAAGACCTCGCGAAGCAGGACGGCACGCGGCCGGTTTTTGCGCGCGCCGGGCAATCCACACAACTTGTAGTCGGCGCGAGCGCGAGTTCGGATACGGTGATCCTGTCGAAAGCCGAGGAGCTATATAATCGCTTTAAGCTGCGGCGCGTTTATTACTCAGCTTTCTCGCCCGCGGCTTTTACCGATCCCGAACTTCGTAAGAAGCCCGCGACTCCGCCCATGCGCGAGCACCGGCTGTACGAGGCCGACTGGCTGATCCGTCATTACGGTTTTGCCGCCCACGAGGTAACGAATGGTCTCGACGGGGGCAACCTGGATCTTGAGAACGATCCGAAGCTTGCATGGGCGATCCGCCATCGAAATTTGTTTCCGGTTGATATAAACCGGGCGTCGAAAAGTTTGCTACTTCGTATCCCCGGGATAGGCGTTCGAAACGTCCAGCGAATAATAAACATTCGGCGGTTTCACCGACTCCGCCTCGACGATCTCGCCAGATTGAACGTCGCACTTTCACGCGCGAAATGGTTCGTGATCACTGCCGATCACAATCCCGATGTCTTTCGTCTGGACGGCGCGAGTCTTCCCGATGCGTTCAAGAAGCGGGTTATGCAGCCCACATTGTTCGACATGAATACGCCGGCTTCGGCGGTGACCGGAGAGTTGTAAATGATCTATGTTCCGTCGGACATTACTTTCGAGAGCTGGCGCGGGCAGGCTCGGAGCCTCGTGATACGCGGGGTTGCACCGCAAGACGTGATCTGGGTGGACGACCTACGGAATCCACTATTCGAGAACGACGCGTCGCGTCCCAATATTTCCGATACCGTCAGCGTACCTGCGACATTCTTCAAGTTGGCCGAACCGGCGGGATGCTTTGATGATCCCGGACGGTGGTCCCTTCTCTACCGGGTGCTGTATCGGCTGATTTACGAGAACCGAAACCTCTTGTCGATCGAGTCCGACCCGGATGTGCGTCGTTTGCACTTGATGGCCAAGGCGGTGCGCCGAGACATTCACAAGTTTCACGCCTTTGTCCGTTTTCGGCGCGTGGAATGCGACGGGAAAGAGATATTCGTTGCATGGCATGAACCACATCATTTCACGGTCGAGACTGCGACGCCGTTTTTCGCGCGTCGTTTCGGTTCGATGAACTTCTCGATCCTGACACCGAGAGGCTGCGCTCATTGGGATAAGAAAGAATTGCGATTCAGTCCGCCGGCCGAACGATCTATGGCTCCGGCTCCGGATGAGATCGAGGACTTTTGGCTGCTCTATTATCGTTCGATCTTTAATCCATTCCGCTTGAAAGTGAAGACGATGAAACGCGAACTCCCTGTCCGTCACTGGCCGACGTTACCCGAAGCCTCGCTGATACCAGAGCTGATACGACAGGCGGAGGAAATAACGCGCTAAGTATTCTTCTTTCCAAAAAAATAAAATAGCATCACCGCGACGGTGCCGCCGATGACATCGATCGTAACATCGACAGCCGATCCGGTCCGGCTCGGGTTAAGACTTTGGTTGGTTTCGTCCAGGACCGCGACGACGATCATCAGAAGCCACGCGTACAGTATCCAAGTGGTGCGAAGTGCGGCTGAGTTAAAGGCGCGGCACGCCAGCAATCCGAGGACAGCATACTCTGCAAAATGCGCGAACTTGCGAATTATTCCGTGGTAGAACGAGATCGTCTCAGGTTGTGCGGCAGGAAAAAAGAACTCAAGTATCGGCCGAATGAACCGAGACGTCTCGCTGGCCGAGCCCTGACTACTCGATAGAAAAAATATGACGCCGATCCAAAGAATGAGCGGCACGTAGCGTAATAGCCAACCGTGCCGCTTGATCGATAATGCCATGTCAGCCTACTGCGCGGCCGCGGCGCCAGAGACGACCTCGATGATTTCCTTGGTGATCGCAGCCTGCCGTATTCGGTTCATATTCAGCGTCAGCGTGTCGATCAACTCGCCGGCGTTCTTCGATGCGGAATCCATCGCCGTCATCCGCGAACCCTGCTCGGACGCAACGGACTCGAGCATCGATTTATAAAGTTGCGTCTCGACCTGTTTTGGCAAGAGCTTGCCAAAGATCTCGGCAGCCGGCTGTTCGTAAATATACTCGGCTTGGGACGATCCTGCTTCGCCCTCGGAGTCACTTTCAATCCGGGGAATCGGCAGTATCTGTTCGATCACCGGTTTCTGAGAAAGGACTGTTTTGAATTCGGTGTATACCAGAAAGACTTTGTCGATCGACGTATCCTCGGTGAACGTTTTAATAACATTCCGGGCGATCTCAAGGGCGTCGGTTAGATTCGCCCGGCCGCTTCCGGTGAGGCCGATGTATTCGTCCCTGAAAACGGCACTGCGCCGCTTGAAGAAATCGCGCCCTTTCCGTCCGACGGCGATCATCTCCGCGGACTTTGATCCATTTTCTCGCAGAAATGCCTGTGCCGCCTTGATGACGTTGGCGTTGAACCCGCCAGCCAAACCTTTGTCCGCGCTCACGAGTACTATCAAATACTTTTCGTCACCACGCGCGTCGAGCAGCGGGTGCGAGAACTCGTCAGCAACCTTAGCGCTCAAACCGCCGAGCACCTCCGACATTTTTTGAGCAAACGGACGTGCGGCCGTCACGCGATCCTGTGCGCGCTTCAGTTTTGCGGCGGCGACCATTTTCATCGCCTTCGTGATCTGCTGTGTGTTCTTCACCGACTTAATACGCCGGCGCATGTCCAACAAACTTGCCATATCTTTAGGGTCTCGAGTCCCAAGTCCCACGTCCCAAGTCTCAGAACTGATCCTGGGACTACTGGGACTTGGGACCCGGGACTACCGCCTACGCGGTCGCTGTCTTTGCCTTTTCCCACCGCGTCGCTTTGAAATCTTCGACGGCTTCTTTCATCGACGCCTTAAGGCCGTCGTCAATAGTTTTCTTATCACGCAGCGTAGTCATGACCGCGGGATGCGAATTCTCAATAAATCCGCCGAGCTCTTCCTCGAAACGTTTCAAGTCTTCGACCGCAATATCGTCTGCGAGGCCGTTCGTAACAGTCCAGATGATCAGCACCTGTTTCTCGACCTCCATCGGCTGATACTGCCCTTGCTTTAGGATCTCCGTCAGCCGGCGACCGCGTTCAAGCTGTGACTGAGTCGACTTGTCGAGATCCGAACCGAACTGTGCGAAAGCCGCTAACTCACGAAACTGAGCAAGATCGATACGAAGCGTACCTGCAACCTGCTTCATCGCCTTGATCTGTGCGGCACCACCGACGCGAGAAACTGAGTTACCCACGTTGATGGCGGGCCGCACGCCGGAGTTGAACAGATCAGACTCGAGGAATATCTGACCGTCGGTGATCGAGATAACGTTGGTCGGGATGTACGCCGAAATATCTCCGGCCTGAGTTTCAATGATCGGTAGCGATGTTAGCGAACCGCCGCCGCGAGCGTCTGACATTTTTGCCGCACGTTCGAGCAATCGTGAGTGAAGATAGAACACGTCTCCGGGATAAGCCTCGCGACCCGGCGGTCGTCGGAGCAGCAGCGAGATCTCGCGGTACGCCGCGGCTTGCTTCGAAAGATCGTCGTAGATCGTCAAAGCATGGCGGCCGTTGTCGCGGAAATATTCGCCGATCGCGCAACCGGAATACGGTGCCAGAAACTGCATCGCTGCGGGATCCGACGCCGTTGCCGAGACGACGATCGTGTAATCCATCGCACCGAATACCTCAAGCTTTTTCACGACCTGTGCGACTGTCGACGCTTTCTGTCCGATCGCGACGTAGACGCAGATGACATCTTTGCCTTTCTGGTTGATGATCGTGTCGATCGCGACCGCGGTCTTACCCGTCTGCCGGTCGCCAATGATCAGCTCACGCTGTCCGCGACCGATCGGTACCATCGCGTCGATAGCCTTTAGTCCGGTTTGAAGCGGTTCCTTCACGGGCTGACGATCAATGATACCCGGAGCGATTCGCTCGACTGGGTTATACGTGTCGGTGATAATCTCGCCTTTGCCGTCGATCGGATTTCCGAGAGCGTCAACCACACGCCCGATCATTGCATCGCCAACCGGGACGCTCATGATCCTGCGGGTACCCTTTACCTCGTCACCTTCTTTGATGGTCTGGAAGTCTCCGAACAATACGGTTCCAACCTTGTCTTCTTCAAGGTTGAGCGCGAGGCCACGGACA
>JBKJOR010000238.1:0-5306 GCA_046595575.1 Pyrinomonadaceae bacterium
CCAAAATCTAAATTCCAAAATCGTCAGACTCCCATTATGTTGTATCCGCAATCGACGTATATCGTCTCGCCGGTAATGCCCGATGAAAGATCACTGACGAGGAAAAGTGCGGTGTTCCCGACCTCGGCTGCTGAGACGTTTCGTTTGAGCGGCGAACGTTCGGCGACGTGGCCGAGCAGCGAGCTCATCCCGCGTACGCCACGTGCAGAAAGCGTATTGAGCGGCCCGGCGCTGATCGCGTTGACACGGATGTTCTGTTTCCCGAGATCGGCTGCGAGGTATCGCGTCGATGCTTCGAGAGCCGCTTTCGCGACGCCCATCACGTTGTAATTCATCACCACCTTTTCTGCACCATAGTAGCTCATAGTTACGATGCTGCCGCCTTCCGTCATCAGCGGCGATGCTCCGAGAGCGATCTGCGTCAGCGAGAACGCGCTGATCTCGAGCGCCGTCGCGAAAGCCGCACGAGTCGTCGTAACGAACTCTCCTTCGAGTGCTTCGCGAGGGGCGAAAGCGATCGAATGGATCACGTAATCGAGCTTGCCGTATTTCTCTTTTACAGCTTCGAATGTTGCGTCCACCTGAGCCTGGTCGGAAACGTCGCACGGCACGACGAGCGAATCGGGCAATGTTCCTGCTAACTCTTCGACGCTCTCTTTAAGACGTTCCGACTGAAACGTGAAAGCCTGCTTTGCACCGTGTGCTCCGCACGCCGATGCACACGCCCAGGCGATCGAACGCTTGTTCGCGACACCGAATATCAATCCAACTTTGTTGTCTAGCATAGCTTTTTAGTTGATAGTGGAAAGTTGATAGTTCGTACCGTCGAAGCTCGCTCGTTGCACGAACTGTCAACTTTCCACTATCAACTATCAACTTCCCCTAGTCTGTTACATAAATTCTCTGCAGCGCCTCGAAATCAAGCAGGCGGATCTCGACGTCGACCGGCGTCCCGGAAAATCGTTTCGTGTTTAGCGTCTTCCGCAAACGTTCCTCGTCTTCGAACGTAAGCTGCGTAACCAGGATCACCATCAAACGCACCCGCATCGCGATCGCCTTCTGCTCGAGTACCTTCTTGACCAGACCCATCTTCCGGATCATTGACTCTATACGTTCCTGCCGCAAATCAGGTCCGACGAGAAACGCGACTTCGGCACAAATGATCACATCCTGTTTTACCAGCACAGCATCGAACGGAACATTTCCGATGCTCACATGTCGGAGCAAAGGAACTTGCTCCTCTTGCTGGATCTGCCGAAGCGCTAAGTCTTCGGCAACGATGTACGCCGACTGCAGGTCGCCGAGCTGCTCTTTGTTTGCGTCAAGGATCCGAGAAAGTTCGAGGACCTCGACATTCAGGCTCTGACGTTGAATTTCAGGCATTGCCGATTCCCAGTCGATCCGGGATTCGTCTCTCGCCGCAACCATACTCCGCGCGCTACGGGTGCTAAGAAACGCATAGGTCGAGAGCCCCACGATCGAGATGGCGAAGATAACGACGAAGGGCCATTCTCGAAGAGATATGGCCATTACCAGGCCCGCGGCAACGACTACACCGACAGCGACAGCCAATCCCACGAGCGGCGAAGTGCGCTCATGTTGCGATAATCTGACAAATGTATTATCGAGTGGCTTAGCCATGGGAAGACAGTTGATAGTTGATAGTGGAAAGTTGATAGTTTGTAGGATAGGCCTATGGTAAAACTCTCACGAACCGTCCACTTTCAACTGTCAACTATCAACTCTTCACGCAACATTCGCTCTTTCAAACGGGATCTCGTCGAAATGCGTCATGCGTTTGAAATCACGGAAGCGCTGGTTGATCTCTGGGTAATCGAGAGCGTCGACGCGTTCGGTGCCGAACTTCTCAACATTGAACGACGCCATCACGGATCCGTAGATCATTGCGCGTCGCATTGTCTCGTCCGTGATCTCATGCTGGCTCGCAAGGTAGCCCATGAAGCCGCCCGCGAACGTATCGCCAGCACCCGTCGGATCGAAAACACTCTCCAGCGGATATGCGGGGGTCGAGAAATATCCACCTTTGGTAAACAGCGTTGCCCCGTACTCGCCGCGCTTGATAACGACTGCTTTCAAACCTAGATCCATTATCGCTTTGGCCGCCTTGTGAATGTTCGGTTCGTCAGTAAGCTGACGAGCTTCCGCGTCGTTGATGATGATGCAGTCGACAACCTTGATGGTTTCCAAAAGTTCGTCTTTCATCGACGAGATCCAGAAGTTCATCGTGTCCATCGCGACAAACTCTGCGTCCGGACACTGCTCGCGAACTTGTTTCTGGAGCGCCGGCAAAATGTTGGCGAGGAAAACGAGCCGAGCATTCTTCGAGTTCTCTGACAGCTTCGGATCGAATGTCTCGAACACGTTGAGCTGTGTGTCGAGAGTGTGCGCCGTGTTCATGTCGTAATCGTAACGGCCGCTCCAGAAAAACGTTTTGCCATCCGGTACGATCTCGATGTCGTCCGTGTTTATCGCGTGGCGCTTGAACACGGCCCACTCGTCATCGCCAAAATCGCCGCCGACCACGCCGACCGCATTGACCTTTGTAAAAAAACTCGCCGATAGCGAGAAGTGCGTAGCCGCTCCGCCTAAAACCCGATCGCGCTTTCCGAACGGAGATTCCAGAGCGTCAAATGCGACCGAACCAACAACTGTTAATGACATAAAAATAGTGGTCAGTGGTCAGTGTTCCGTGGTCAGTAGACAGATTAATCCGTCTGTCTGACAACTGACCACCGAACACTGAGCATTGAGCACGGGTTAGTTTACACGCCAGGGAGGATTTTTGCGATTCTCGCCGGCATGAAACAAGCAGATCTTGTTTCCGTTCGGGTCTTTGAGATAGGCTTGCCGCCAGAGCCACGGACGGTCGGTTGGATCTTCGTCGAATGGTAGGCCTTTCGCCTTCAGATCCTCAACGGTATGGTCGAGTTCATCGCACTCGAAATATAGAACGATATTGTTCGTCACCTGAACGTCCTCGGCTTCCTGGATCGAAAGAGTCGAGTCGCCATCCGGGCATTCGAGACGAGCGTATCGAGGAAGGGAATCGACAATAATACGAAGGCCGAGCTTCTGGAAAAACTCGGCCGTATCGACAGGCTTGGCGCTGTAGATCGTGACCTGATTGAGGTTCATCGAAATCAATGAATAACTATCAATTACTCGGCGAAGATTTTGTGGCTACAACTTTGAGCTGTATCAGCGTCTTCTCCGCATCGCCACGATACTGGCTTTGCGGATTCTTTTCGATAAGCGTAGATAGGTACGCGACCGCATCTTCGCGCAGCCTTGCTGGAGCAAATTTGTCTTTTTCCTTGTCCGACTTGAGATTCACTTTTTGCTTGCCCTTATTCTCGGACAAATAGAAGCTGCTCATTCCGGCCAGATAGAGAAACTCGTCCATCTTTGAGAATTCGGGATGTGCCGCAAACGTCTCTTCGAATCGCATCAGCACACCTTTATAAGCCTTCTTCAGACGATAGGCCTGCCATGCAACATCGAGATTATGTTTGGCGTCCTGTTCAAGGATCGGATCGCGGTCGATAGCGGGATCTATGTTTCGTTGGGCATAAATTGACGCCGTTGAGATAAAACCGAGAAGGCCAAAGAGAGCGAAAGAGATAAATGCTCGTTTCATAACAATGTAGAGATGAATCTAAAGACCAATTAGTTTTCCGGCCGCGATAGCGGCATTCGAATTTGGCCGTGGGCGAAGCCCACGGTCGCATCACATTGAATTCTCGTCGCGTCAGCGACGACCGAATCGAGTCGTCGCTACGCGACGAGAATCGTAACGGTACGATTCCGTGGGTTTCACCCACGGCTAAATTCCTTCAGTCGCTCCGCGACGCCTTCTATCGGTACTTCCCAATGATCGCCTCCAATTTCCTAAACGTTTCGTCCGGCCAAAGGTCCGGAGCCGTAAAGATAGCGCTCTTGATCGCGTCGCGATATTGGTTCGGAGTAGCCTTCGCAGTGACGCGTTTCACAGCGTCCTTCAAAATAAGCTGAGCATTTCGGACGTTCTTGTTCAGATACTCGATCACCATATCGACGGTGACGTCGTCATGACCCTCGTACCAGCAATCGTAATCGGTAACGAGTGCGAGAGTGGCGTAGGCGATCTCCGCTTCGCGGGCGAGCTTCGCTTCCTGTAGGTTTGTCATTCCGATGATATCCATTCCCCATTGCCGATAGACATTCGATTCCGCCTTCGTCGAAAACGCCGGACCTTCCATGCAGAGGTATGTTCCGCCCCGATGCGTCTTAACGCCGACCGACTCACATGATTCTTCGAGGATGTCGCCAAGTTCGCTGCACACCGGATGTGCGAACGTCACGTGACCAACGATCCCTTCGCCGAAGAACGTCGATTCAGTAACACGTCCGCGCGTGCGGTCGAAGAACTGATCCGGGATGACCATATCAGTCGGTGCATACTTTTCCTGAAGGCTCCCAACCGCGGAGACCGACAATATGTACTCGACGCCTAACATCTTCATCGCATAGATGTTGGCGCGATAAGGAACCTCAGTCGGCAGAAATTTGTGCCCGCGAGCATGACGCGGAAGAAACGCGACGGTCACGCCTTTTAATTCACCAATGATGAAAGCGTCGGACGGAGAGCCGAACGGCGTCTCAACATTTTGCTCTCTCATATTTTGCAGCTCGGGCATCTGGTAAAGACCCGAGCCGCCGATTATTCCGATACTTACTTTTTCCATTAGATTCGTGATAGGGGTTGCGGGTAAATCTTACCGTTCTCCTCGAACAGGCGGCAAAGCGGCGCCTCAAGATCGTGATAGAAGAGCGCGATCCAATCGCCGGTGACGGCCTCGGGCAAGGTTCGTTTCTTAAACTCCAGAGTCTCTGCCGGATAAAGATCGTAGCCCATTATCCATGGCAGGGATAAATGATGTCGCGTCGGTATCAGATCTGCGAAACCGTAAACTGTTCGCCCGCCGCGATCGAGCCGCCACGTCTGCATAGTCTGGGAGTGGCCGCGGATCGTCTCCATACGCAAGCCATCAACAACCTCGTAATCGTCGGGCTGTAATTCTAATTGACCAGAGTCGACGATCGGATCCCAATTTTCCGACAGGTAGCTTGCCCGATCGCGCTCGTGTGGATTCCGGGCGTGTTCGAATTCGCTTTTTGAGACGAAGTAACGGGCGTTTGGAAATTGCGGAATGTGGAGTGCGGAATGCGGAACCACTAGATCTTTCTCCGTTCCGCATTCCGCACTCCCCACTCCGCATTCCAAAATTGTATTTCCGCCCGCATGA
>JBKJOR010000287.1:0-5050 GCA_046595575.1 Pyrinomonadaceae bacterium
AGAAACTGGAGACCGCGGACTCTCAAGGCGGACCGACTAACATTCCTGCCAAACCTCGCCGCGTTTATGACGCGCCGAACAAAGGCGTGCTGTGGGGATGGGAAGTCTCTGCGTACATCTGGACAAAGGCGATCGCGGCCGGTGCGTTCATGCTGCCGATCTTCGGCGGTTATTTTATGGAGATCCTGCCGCCCGTGAAGTGGCTCGGGGCGATCACAGCATTCGTGTTTCTCGCTTTGACCGGGATCTTGCTGGTCATGGATCTCGGTCGACCTGACAGATTTTTATACGTACTGCTCCGACCGCAGTGGCGTTCGTGGCTGACCCGCGGGGCATACATAATCACGACCTACGGCGCCTTGCTTACGGCCTGGATGATCGCATCTTATCTCGGAGTGGAGTCGCTGCTGCGTTTTATCGAGCCGCTTGGGATAGTGTTCGCGCTGTTGTCGGCGGTCTACACAGCATTCCTTTTTGCCCAGGCGAAAGGCCGCGATTTTTGGCAAAGCCCGATGCTCGGCCTGCACATGATCATCCATTCGCTGATGGCCGGCTTCGCGGTGTTTCTCATCGCGTCGGTCTATACCAGTGTGAATGTCGGGTTCGTGATGGTGTTAACGTTTCTCACGCTCTCGGTGCTCGTCGTCCATTTGATAACGCTCGCGATCGAGCTCACGACGACGCATTCGACGAGCGACGCCCACACCGTCGTAAAGATGATCACGAGCGGCGAATTCAGCCGTGCGTTCTGGCTAGGCATGATCCTATTGGGGAATGTTGTGCCAATATTTTTGCTGTTGACTGGGAGCGCTTTTGCATTTGCATTGGCCGGAGTTTTGATTTTGACGGGACTGTACATCGGCGAACGAATTTGGGTGAAGGCTCCACAGTTGGTGCCGTTGAGTTGATGACGCGGCTCATTACCGCGTTAGCGGTTACCCGAGTTTAGCCGTGGGCCCTGGCCCACGGAATATTGACAACAAGATTTGGCGTCGCGTCAGCGACTCACGAATAAGTTCTTCCAGTTGATTCGTGCGGTCGCTCACGCGACGCGAATCGCTTCTACACTCGGTAACCGTGGGTTAAGACCCACGGCTAAATTCGAATAGTCGCTACGCGACAAGGCGTTGCCCACACATGACCCGGTGGGCCATTACCGATCACCCCTGGACGGGCGAATATTTGGAAACGATGTGCAGACTGATCATCATTGCGGTGCTTTTCTCTAGTTCTGCTTCTTGCTCACGCGCTGACGAAATGAGGGCTCTGCCGGCCGACAAAGGAATAACAAGTGCACCCGAAACTCGGGATGAAACGCCAGTCGAGTTGATCTGGCAAATCGAGCCTAGTTATAACGGTATTGTCGCTGTAGTCGGCGTGGACGGAAAAGGACCGAACGGGGTGATACGAACGACTCTGCGGGTTCAATGCCCAACACCGGCGAATGACGTGACGACTATCGAGTTCGTCGTTCGTAAGACCGGCCGTGTAAAAGATTTCAATTTTGACAGTTTTGAAGGACCGTATGCCCCGAACTTGAGAAAGAAGTTAGTTGAGTTCAACAGGCACACCGAAAAAGGAACGGATAAATGGTTAGCGATGGTTCATGGCTCTTACGGAGCAGATGACAGAGCAGACGCATTCCGTTTCGGACTAAGCAGCTTCAACGACCCAGATAAAACGAATAGTATTGCCCAAACTCTTGCGAGCGGTACTGCATCCCTGACCGTGATTGCTCACGACGGTCGTGATTGGAACCGAACTCTAGAAGCGACGTTTCCGAAACTGGATCCAAATACGGAAACAGCTTCGGTATTGAATGGATGCAAGAAGTGAACATGACAGCTCGACACAAACCATCATTCATAGAATCCATCGCCGAGAAACTTCACCTCATCCCGAATCTTCACGGCGCGGAACCGGATGCTTTACCGCCGATCGTGGGACCCGGCAAACTTACCGATTACCCACCGCCCGACAAGTGGGACCACTGGACGGAGTACGAAGCGAAGAGCGGTCAGCGTCGCGAGAAGAAAGATTACATGATCATCCCGACGACGTGCTTCAACTGCGAAGCGGGTTGCGGGCTGCTCAGTTACGTCGATAAAGAAACGTTCAAGGTTCGGAAGTTCGAGGGCAATCCCTATCACCCCGGAAGCCGCGGACGAAACTGCGCGAAGGGGCCGGCGACGATTAACCAGATCGATGACGTCGACCGCATCCTCTACCCGCTCAAACGAAAAGGGCCGCGAGGCGGCGGCGAATGGGAACAGGTGACGTGGGATGAAGTGCTCGATGACATCGCGGCGAAGATAAGAACGGCGTTGCAGGAGGATCGTCGAAACGAGGTTGTCTATCACGTCGGGCGACCGGGTCATGAGGGATTCATGGATCGCATTCTCCAGGCGTGGGGGGTTGACGGTCACAACAGCCACACGAACATCTGCTCGGCCGGAGCGCGCTTCGGCTATGCGATCTGGCAAGGTGCCGACCGGCCTTCCCCCGATCACGGTAACGCACAATTTATTCTGTTGATCTCCGCACACCTCGAGTCCGGACACTACTTCAATCCACACGCCCAGCGCATCATCGAAGGAATGATGAAAGGTGCAAAGCTCGCCGTCATGGACACGCGTCTCTCGAACACGGCATCGATGGCCGATTACTGGATGCCGACCTATCCGGGCAGCGAGGCGGCGGTGTTGCTTGCGATGGCGAAGATCATCATTAACGAGCGGTTGTATAACGAACAATTCCTGCGGGATTGGGTGAATTGGCGAGAGTCATTGGCCGAGATGAAGAGGCTTAAACGTGAAACTACCACCCCGTCAGCCAAAGCGGCTGCCACCCCTCCTAAGACAGGAGGGGAGTCTGAATTTGAGGATTTCATATCTGAACTTTCAAAGTTGTACGTCGAATACACGCCGGAGTTTGCCGAACAGGAAAGCGGCGTGCCGGCCGCTACGATAGTCGACATTGCGCGACAGATCGGACGAGCCGGGACCAGGTTTTCATGTCACAACTGGCGCTCGGCGGGTGCGGGAAATCTGGGCGGATGGGCAGTCGCACGGTGTCTGCATTTTCTCAACGTACTCACCGGGAGTGTCGGAACAGTCGGTGGGACATCACCGAGTGCGTGGAATAAGTTTAAGCCTGCGGGCTTCTCGACACCGCCCGCTCAGAAATTCTGGAACGAGCTGCACTTCCCGCTCGAGTATCCGCTCTCGCATTACGAGATGAGCTTTTTGCTACCGCATTTCCTGAAGGACGGTCGCGGGAAGATCGACACATACTTCACACGCGTCTTCAATCCGGTCTGGACTTACCCAGACGGTTTCTCATGGATCGAAGCGCTTTCAGATGAAAGCAAAATCGGAATGCATATCGCGCTTACACCGACCTGGAACGAAACGGCCTACTTCGCCGACTATGTCCTGCCGATGGGGCTCGCGAGTGAGCGACACGATCTGACAAGTTACGAAACGCACTCGGGTATGTGGGTTTCATTCCGCCAACCGGTCCTGCGTGAAGCTGCCCGAAAGATGGGTCGCGAAACAACGTTTACGTACGAGACAAATCCCGGCCAGGTCTGGGAGGAAGACGAGTTTTGGTTCGAGCTCTCGTGGCGAATCGACAAGGATGGCGATCTCGGCATCCGCAAGCATTTCATCTCGCCATATCGCGAGGGCGAGAAGATCACGATCGACGAATATTACCGCTACATTTTCGAGAACACGAAAGGCTTGCCGGAGGTTGCCGCGAAAGAAGGCCTGACCCCGCTCGATTACATGCGCAAGTACGGTGCGTTCGAGGTCGAGAAGGCGGTTTATGAAAAGCACATGGATCTCGCACAGATCACTGAGCTCGCAGATGACGAGATAGATGCCACGCGCGGCGAGATCAAGAAAGAAGGCAAACTCGTCGCCATAATCGCGGATGGGAAAGCTCGTGTCGGATTCAATACGCCATCAAAACGCCAGGAGCTTTTTTCAAAGACGACGGTCGACTGGGGTTGGCCGGAGTATGCCTTTCCGACATACGTCAAAAGCCATATTCATCAGGATAATTTCACCGAGAATGAAGTGGTACTCGTACCGACCTTTCGTCTGCCGACGCTGATACACACTCGATCGGGAAACGCGAAATGGCTTACCGAGATCTCAAACCGCAATCCACTCTGGATGCACACGTCTGACGGCGAGCGCTGGGGGATAGAGACGGGCGACATGGTTCGCGTATCGACCGCCATCGGCCATTTCGTAAATCGTGCCTGGGTAACTGAAGGCATGCGTCCGAAAGTGGTTGCGTGTTCGCATCACATCGGTCGGTGGCGACGGGCTCAGGACGCGAGCAACAACCGCTGGTCGACGAACCAGGTCGCGATCGACGAAGTCGAAAAAGGAAAGTGGATGATGCGCGTTGTCGAAGGCATCGGGGCTTATGAGAGTGCCGACCCCGACACGGCTCGCATCTTTTGGACCGACGGAGGCGTTCATCAGAACATCACGTTCCCTGTTCACCCCGATCCGGTGAGCGGTATGCACTGCTGGCATCAGAAGGTGACGGTCGAGAAGGCCCATCCCGAAGACAAATACGGTGACGTCCTGGTCGATACCAACAAGTCGTTTGCTATCTACAAGGAATGGCTGGCGATGACACGTCCCGCACCCGGTCCGGACGGATTACGTCGGCCTTTGTGGCTCGCCCGGCCATTGCGCCCCGCGGAAGACATGTTCTACGTCGAGAAGAAGTAGTCAGTAGTCGGTAGGTGATTTCTTCAGCCGAATCTAACATCTATCATCTTGAATCTATTCGGAAGAATGCTCCCGAATAGATCAGAGATTCTAGATTCGAGAAGATAGATGTTGGTAGACTTGCACTATGAGTTTGAACGAAAGAATAATATCCGACCTTACCGAAGCAATGAAAGCGAAAGACGCTGGACGGCTCTCGACGCTTCGTATGGTCAAGGCCAACCTGATGAATCGCAAGATCGAAAAGGGCGGCGAGCTGACCGATGAGGAAGTTAGCAAAGCCCTTCAGTCGCTCG
>JBKJOR010000038.1:0-2662 GCA_046595575.1 Pyrinomonadaceae bacterium
CTTTCGGCGAAGGATATTGAAGAGATCGTCCTTGTGGGCGGCTCGACACGAATTCCCAAGGTCCAGGAAATGGTCAAGGAATTCTTTGGCAAAGAGCCCAACAAATCGGTGAATCCCGACGAAGTTGTCGCGCTCGGAGCTGCAGTCCAGGCAGGCGTGCTTGGTGGTGAAAAAACGGACATCCTGCTTCTCGACGTAACTCCGCTGAGCCTGGGTATCGAAACTCTCGGCGGCGTTTCAACGCCGATGATCCAAAAGAATACGACGATCCCGACCCGCAAGTCGGAGATATTCTCAACCGCGTCAGACAATCAGACATCGGTCGAGGTACACGTTTTGCAGGGCGAGCGTCCGATGGCATCGGATAACAAGACGCTCGGTAAATTCCATTTGGTCGGCATTCCGCCGGCACCGCGTGGAGTTCCTCAGGTCGAGGTAACCTTCGACATCGACGCTAATGGCATAGTCAATGTCTCCGCAAAGGACGTCGGAACCGGAAGGGAACAGAAGATCACCATCACGTCGTCATCGGGTCTTTCAAAAGAAGAGATCGACAAGATGATGAAGGACGCCGAGGCTCATGCCGGCGAGGACGAAAAGAAAAAGTCCGAGATCGAGGCCCGCAACCGTCTGGATGGTCTGATGTACAGCGTCGAAAAGACCTTTAGCGAAAACAAGGAAAAACTCGACGCGGCGGCTACGACAGAACTGGAAGCAGCTATCGCCGAATCCAAGACGGCCCTCGCCGGATCGGATGTCGAGGCGATGAACAACGCTTTCGACCGTATTCAGTCGGCATCGCACAAGCTTGCCGAGGTTCTCTACAGCCAGACAGCTTCGGAAGGCGAACCGGCGGGACAGGAGCAGGCGTCGTCTGCCTCCGCGGGGGCCGAAGGTGAGCCGGCGGCGGCAGGCGGTGATGACAACGTCATTGATGCCGAATACGTCGATGTTGAAGAAGATAAGAAATAGGAACTAGGGACAGGCGACAAGGGGCAAGGGATGAGGTTTTGCTGTCTCGTCCCTTGTCCCTCTAAGCTTGTCGCTTTCTAAGAATGGCCAAAAAAGATTATTACCAGATCCTGGGCGTAAAAAAGGATGCAAAGGCCGACGAAGTCAAAAAGGCCTATAGACGCTTGGCGCGGAAACACCATCCCGACGTCAATCCGAACGATAAAATTTCGGAGGACAAGTTCAAAGAGGTCCAGGAAGCGTATGACGTCTTGTCGGACGAAAAAAAGCGCAAGGTATTTGACCGCTTTGGATATTATGCCGACAATCTCGACGCAGACTCACCCTTCGCGGGTGGAGCTCATGCGGGCGGGCCCGGAAATGCCGGGTTTGATTTTTCCGGCTTCGATTTTTCCGGCGGTCAGACCGGCGGATCTGGCGGGTCAAGTTTCCGAGACATCTTTTCAGATCTATTTAGCGGCGGCGGCTCCGGAGCATCCGCACGGACGCAGCCTGAGCCCCCGCGGGCGATGCCGAAGAAAGGTCGCGACATCGAGATACCTCTGGCACTGAGTTTCGAAGAGTCTTTTACCGGTCTCACCACTAATATTACCGTCAACCGCAGCGAGCAGTGCTCGCGTTGTCAGGGCGCCGGCGACACGGGCGGCCCTGTTGTTACTTGTCCGACCTGTAAAGGGTCCGGTCAGGTGATGAGGACTGGCGGGCGGCTTCAATTCTCACAGGCATGTCCCGATTGTGAAGGAACGGGCAGGCGCCGTGAGCCTTGCTCGGTATGTCACGGCAAGGGGGTTACGCCGCGTACGGAACAAGTCAAGGTCAAGATCCCGGCCGGCGTGGACACAGGTTCGCGTGTCCGCATACCGAAGAGAGGCCACGGCGGCCGACTGGGTGCTGAGCCCGGCGATCTGTTCATATTAACCAACGTAGGAAAGCATAAATTCCTCGAGCGAAAAGGCGACAACATCTATATAAATGTGCCCATAACCGTCCCTGAGGCAGCCTTGGGAACGCGGATCGAAGTTCCTACTGTTGAAGGCAAGGCCCAGCTAAAGATCCCGCCCGGCACGGAATCGGGCCAAAAGTTCAGACTTCGGGAGCGCGGGTTTTCGAGTCTTCGAAATCCGAGCCTCAGGGGAGATCAATTCGTTGAAGTAAAAATAGCGTTGCCGCGAGTTATATCCGAGGAGACCAAGGAAGTACTGCGGGAATTCGAAAGGTTGAATCCGGAAAATCCCCGAAAATTGATCGGGTTGGAATGACAAGTCGATAATGAAAAAGCGTGTAAAGACATATACGATCAGCGCGGTAGCTGAGCTTTACGATATCCATCCCCAGACTCTTCGGCTTTATGAACGCGAGGGTCTGCTCGAGCCGTCGCGCTCTGTCGGGAACACGCGACTTTACGAGGACGGCGATCTCGAACGCCTCGAGCTCATCCTGTCGCTGACGCGTGAGCTGGGCGTTAATCTGGCCGGCGTCGAGATCATTCTCAATATGCGCGCGAAGATGAATGAAATGCAGCAAGAGTTTGAGAGGTTCTTTGAATACTTAAAAGCGCACGCCGGCGAGTTTTCGGCCGCGGGCGACAAGGTGTCGGTCAGCGAAGCCCTCATACCTGTCTCTCGCATGCGGGTCGCACGCGTAAGGCAGGTGTCGCCCCCTCACGAGAAGGCCTCTTCCTAGGCTTTTG
>JBKJOR010000026.1:0-2927 GCA_046595575.1 Pyrinomonadaceae bacterium
GCCACCACCGACACTGAACGTGACCTCGGTACCGCGGATCACCATCGTTCGGATGGCAACACTGACGTCAACTAAAGTGTCGCCGATCGAATCCCATGATGAGGGTATAAAACTTCCGATCGCACCCATCGACAGTCCGCGACTGGCGGTCTCGATGTCATCGATTATCTGCATTGTTCGAATCTTGGGCGCTCCCGTGATCGACCCGCACGGAAACACGGCGCGAAGTATCTGGGAGAATCTTGTCCCGGTTCGAACCTTTCCGCGGATCGTAGAAACCAAATGGAAGAGACTCGGGTGTTCTTCGATCTCGCACAGCTTTTCGACTACCACGCTGCCGAATTCGCATATCCGACCGAGATCGTTGCGGACCAGATCGACGATCATCGTATTCTCCGCTCGGTCTTTTTCACTGGATCGCAGCTCGTCACGGAGTCGCTCGTCTTCATCTTCTGTTTGTCCGCGCGGACGCGTCCCCTTGATCGGAGAGGCTTCGATGCGATCTTCCCGTTCGATCCGGAAAAATCTTTCCGGGGAGGCCGACACTACGGTCGAGCCGTCCCGAATAAGGAATGCAGCAAAAGGCGCGGGATGGTCTTGCCGAAGCCGACGGAAAACCTCTTGAGGTGGCACTCCGTCTAAGAGAGTGCAGCGGAGCTGCTGTGTCAGATTTGATTGGTATGTATCGCCGGCCCGGATGTGTTCGCGGATCCGATCGACGCCGTTAAGATATTCCGAACGAGTTAAATTAGAGGTGAAGCCCGCAATATCTCCCCGGTCCCTACCCGGGGGGACTTTGCTTTCAGGTGCATCGGCAGAAAGTAGTATCGCGAACTCGTCGAACCTCTCGTCGTCTCCGATCAAAAATGTTCTCTGACTGTCATAGTCGTGGATCACGAGAACGTCAAAGAGGGAAATGAATACATCGGGTTCGTCCGAGGTGAGTGACGTGTCGATGCCTTGAATATTGAGACCGAATGGGTAAGAGAGCGTAAAGACCGCCGCGAGATCGCCGTCAAGTTTATTGTCGATCATGGCGAGCGTGTCGTCCGCATTTGGATTTGAAACTTCAAGGAACTCCACCGGTCGCATGCCGGCGATGAGAAGATGCGAACCAAGGTGCCTAACGCCGCAACTATCAAGAATACAGACGCACTCGCGCTCTGAAATTCGTAACAGAGCAGAAACAAGTTCGTCGCCCGCAAAGTTGATCTCTCGCACGGCGTTGATTCTATCACGCTGAAAACTGACAACTATTTCATTTTCGCGTAATATACAGCCAGCCTCCGCTCTCCATCATTTATGGATCCAAACACAAACGAGAGACACACCCTGATCCGCGGACTGGGTTTGATAGCAGCGATCTCCGTGATCATTGGGAACGTCATCGGCACGGGAGTTTTCCTGAAAGCGCGAGTCATGACGTGCAACGTTGGTGACCCCACTTGGGTCTTGATCGCATGGATCGCGGCCGGGTTGCTGTCGCTTGCCGGTGCGTTAACCTATGCCGAATTGACGGCGATGAAGCCACAGGCCGGCGGCGAATATATTTTCTTGCGGGACGCTTACGGGCGGCTATCGAGTTTCCTGTTTGGATGGATGCAGATGTTTATCGCGAAACCCGGATCGCAGGCCGCCGCCGGAATGGCGTTCGCGATCGGGCTGAACGATTTTCTGGGCGGAGGGCGTTTGGGGAGTGCAGTTCTGATCAAGACTTCGCTGATTGAGATTTCGATGATCCAGGTCGTGGCGTTGATGATGATCGTGATCTTTACCACGCTGAACGCTGCTACCGTCGCGCTCAGCGGCCAGATCGCAACGGTGCTGACCGGCGTGAAGATCGCCCTTATTGTGTTTGTCGGTGTAGGAGCGTTTATCTGGGTGACCGGCGATTTTTCACATTTTTCGATGATCGAAAGCGGCGGTCTGTGCGAAGGTGTGTCCGAATCCGCACGCTACGGCTCCGCGAGTTATACATTCGCGGCCGGTTTCGGCGCCGCCATGCTGGGTGCTTTATGGGGTTACGATGGGTGGAACAACCTGACGTTCGTTGCGGGAGAGGTGAAGGAACCGGGCCGCAACATTCCGCTCGCCATCATCGGTAGCACGATCCTGATAATCTTTCTCTATGTCTTCGTCCACATTGCTTATTTCTATGTTCTGGATCCGACGACGATCGCTAATGTCCCGGCGAGTTCCTCAGTAGCGAAGGCTGTGGTCGGAAACTTTTTCGGTGGTGATGCCGCAGGTTTTGCGGTCGGTTTATCGGTCGCACTTTTCACTGTCGGACTGATGCTCTCGTCGCTCGGCACACTCCATACATCTATCCTTTCAGGTTCACGCGTGCCATACGCGATGGCTCAAGACCGCTTGATGTTTCCGTCGCTGGGTCGCTTGTCGATCACTCGGGTTCCGGTCCGCTCGTTAATATTTCAGGGCGTCATCGCTTCGATACTTGCTCTTTCAGGTTCTTTCGACACGCTTACCGATTATGTCGTTTTCGGGTCCTGGATCTTTTACGCACTCGTAACGTCGTCGGTGTTTGTGTTTCGTCGCAGGTATCCTGATGCCGAACGACCCTACCGAGCTTGGGGATATCCGGTTGTGCCGGTTGTGTTTCTTCTCGTTGCGGGCTGGCTGCTGATTAATACCGTGATCACCTCGCCAAAACAGTCCTTCGTCGGCATCGGGCTGATACTTCTGGGATTGGCGGTCTATTACTACTTAAATAATAGGGAAGGATCTTCAAAGACGGATAATGATGAATAATAAATATGTCTGAACTTGATAGACGGAAAAGCGATGAGCGGCGTGTCACAAAGCGATATGCCGTTGCGATCGATGTCGAATGGGAGAACCACTACGGTCGGCGCTCGGGAACGCTAAGCGATGTCAGCAGCTCGGGATGCTTTATCCTCTCAGAGGTG
>JBKJOR010000059.1:0-13119 GCA_046595575.1 Pyrinomonadaceae bacterium
GAACGTGCGATCCTCTTGAGCGAGAACGACACCATAACTTTTGACGATCTGCCGCCCGAAATGACACAGAGCCGGGCCGCCGGTGTTGCCGCGACCGCAGGTGACACGCAGTTCAAGCTGCCACCGGAAGGCGTGAACTTCGAAGACGTGGAGCGAAGCTTGATCATGCAGGCGATGGACCGGACGGACAACAACATCACGAAGTCGGCAAAGATGCTCGGCCTAACCTTTCGGACGCTGCAGTATCGGTTGGAGAAATTTGGGTTTAAAAAAGATGGGGATGGAGCCGGGGACGAAGAAACACCAGAATGAATGAACAGCTCAGTGCAGATGAGGAACGCCCGAGCACGGTTAGAATAACGGTCGAAAATGTCGGCTTTGCAGTTGGAGTCGGACTCGTCTTCACATTCTTAATCACGTTGTTGGCGGGCTGCGCACAAGTGTTCTTTGATGTGATGGACAACCGTCCAGTAGAATTTTCCCGAATCTGGCATGTTTTAACCACCGTCCCTTATATCTTTCTCTTCGTTGGACCGATAATCTTCATCCCGGTTTTCGCTCTGCTTCAACGTACCAGATTGAAATAGGTGGTCCGCGGAACTGAAATATTTACCGGCGTCTAACCGAGTGTAGGCGCTCTACTTCGAGGTACAAGATTGAAGACTTGGTCCGCCGAGCTTTGAACCGGGAAGTCAATCGCATTAGGATGCCCGCTCCTTAGGCTATATGTTTGTCTTCCGAATGGCAGTAGACCTCTGAGCTCCAGAGGAGCGACATGTTTGTAGCTATGGTGTCCTTTGAGTTCGTAGCTCCGGAGGAGCGGCACGGGATGTCGCTCCTCCGGAGCTATGACGGTTATTTTGCGATTTAGTGCTACAAACATTCCGCTCCTACGGAGCTATGAACCCAACTCAATTCGAAACTACAAACATTCCGCTTTCTATGGAGCTATGAATCTAGGCACTCCAAAACTGCCGACACCCCCTCCTACCGAGCTTGGTCGCCGGACAACCGGGAATGGGGGCCGACGCTTGTATACTAGTGACGGGCTTTACTAAAACTGGAGATCTCACAATGGAATGGTTTTCAACGTTATCCCTTGCCCTAGGATCGGCTTGGACGAGCGGCATTAACCTCTACGCCACTGTCACAATCCTCGGTCTGCTGCAAAAGTTCGGAGCGACGAAGCTGCCGGGCGGGCTCGATGTTCTCGACAACTGGTGGATCATCGGCGTTGCGGGCTCTCTCTACCTCGTCGAATTCTTCGCGGACAAGATCCCGTACGTCGATAACGTCTGGGATGTGGTTCACACATTCATCCGTGTCCCGGCCGGCGTGATCGTCGCGTACTCCGCGACATCCCAACTCGATCCGAGCATTTATATTCCCGCGGCGCTCATCGGCGGCGGACTTGCATTCGGCTCGCATGGAACAAAGGCTGCGATCCGCGCCGGAGCGAACCTGTCTCCGGAACCGGTCTCGAACTGGATCCTGTCGATCCTCGAGGATGTCATCGCGTTCGTCGGAACGCTCCTCGCCGTCTTTGCGCCGGTCATCATTGCAATCGTTCTGGTCATTTTCATGGTCTTCTTCATCTGGTTCTTTCCTAAAGTCATCCGTGGCTTCCGCCGGGTTTTCAGGGCGGCGTCTGCGTTCGTTCGCGGCGAGAGTTTCGCCGGACCGCGATGAACCGCTGACCTGCAATTTACACACTCGGCCTGTTTTTCGTAGTATTAATCCTTGTCCCGCAAGTCCCTTATGAACGAATGGCTGTTTACACATCTGGCTTGTCCGCGCGACAAGCAAGCATTACAACTGTCCGGAGATCGGCTTACCTGTCCGGACGGCCATTCGTATCCCGTCTATGATGGAATTCCGGTGATGTTGCTCGATGACGCCGATGTAACCCACGACTACATAAACCGTACCTTTGAGAAGGTCGCAGAGAACGGGGCCGGCCATCCGCCTCCACCGGAGGTTCAACGCGACAAGGATCATATCGACGAGTTCGTGCAAGGTGAAGTTCCTTACACTTCCGGAACTCTCTATTTCGCGGTCCAACATAAATTGACTCGCTACCCGATTCCCCACACATATCTGCGCCCGGGTAATGGCGAACGCCTTCTCGACATCGGATGTAATTGGGGACGCTGGTCGATCGCGGCTGCGAGGAAAGGCTATCGACCGCTTGGGATCGACCCGAGCCTCGACGCTGTTTTGGCGGCAAGACGAGTCTCGAGCCAGCTTGGCGTGGAAGCGGATTTCGTGGTCGGTGACGCGCGCTTTCTGCCCTTCGCCGACAACTCGTTCGACACGGTCTTTTCGTACGGTGTATTTCAGCATTTCAGCAAAGAGAATGTCAGGATCTCGCTCGATGAGGCAGCTCGGGTTCTGAAAGCGGGCGGCATGACGCTGATGCAAATGCCAAACAAGTACGGCATCCGGCAGTACCAGCAACATCGGCGGCGGGGCTTCACCGAAGGGGAAGGCTTCGATGTCCGATACTGGACGCCGTCGGAGTTAATGGAAACTTTCGAGAAAAAATTTGGTCCGACTTCAATGACGACGGACTGTTATTTCGGTCTCGGGATGCAGGCGAGCGATGCCGATCTGATGCCGGTCCACTACAGAATGGTGATCGGAACATCAGAAATTCTGCGAAAACTTAGCCGCTTCGTCACGCCGTTGACCAAAGTCGCCGACAGCGTCTATCTCGAATCAGTAAATCAGAACAAGAAGTGACGTTTACCAATCAATGAGCGTAATTTTAGGGATCAATACGTTTCACGCGGGTTCGTCCGCGTCGATCGTCATCGACGGCGTACCTGTCGTGGCGTTGCCGGAAGAGCGTCTGAACCGCGTGAAGTACTACGCCGGTTTTCCGAAATTGTCGATCGCGAAAAGTTTGGAGATCGCCGGGCTTAGGTTTTCGGATATTGATGCCGTCGCCGTCGGGCGCGACTCGTCCGCCAATCTGCACAAGAAACTCGAATTCGCACTTCGGCATCCGACCAAACTTCTGAACATGGCTCGGATGCGGTCGAAGAGCAAGACGTTCGACGATATGAAAACGATGATCGCAACGGAATGCGATGTCGATCCCGCGACGCTGAAATTCACCACGCATAACGTCGAACATCACCTGGCTCATACGGCGAGCGCCTATTTCATCTCAGAGTGGGACCGTTCGGCCGGCATCACGATCGACGGTTCGGGTGATTTTGTTTCGTGCATGCTCTCTGAATGCGTCGGTGACGAGATCAAGCCACTCAAGAAGATCTTCGTGCCGCACTCGCTCGGGACTCTTTACACCGCGGTCTGCCAGTTCATCGGTTATCCCAAGTATGGCGACGAAGGTAAGGTCATGGGCCTCGCTCCGCTCGGCACCGACCGTTATCACGACTTCTTCGAAAACATGCTCAAGAAGACGGCTGACGGTTTCGAGCTGAACCCGGATTACTTCCTGCCATTCGGTGCGAACCAGGGGATGGAGATCAACGACGCCGGCGAGATGGTGGTTCATCGGCTTTACTCCGATCTATTCATCAAACACCTTGGTGCTCCGCGCGAGAAACACGGTGAGATCACAAAGCGCGATGAGGAGGTTTCCTTCGGATTGCAGCGCGTGTTCGAGAAGTACTACATGCACATGCTCGAGGCACTTCACAAACTTGTCCCGACGACGCGTGTCTCGATGGCCGGCGGATGTGCGTTGAACAGCGTCGCAAACGGCAAGCTTCTCGTCGAAACCCCATTTCGCGAAACCTGTATCCAGCCTGCGGCTGGCGATGATGGCCTTGCAGTCGGAGCCGCGTTGTACGTGAGCAACTCAATTCTAAAAGAGGGCAAGCGTTGGGTGATGAAGAATGCGTATCTCGGCAACGAGTTCGCGGATTCGTTCGTTAAGTCTGAGCTTGAGCGATACAAGATCTCCTACCAGGAACTCAGTCGAGATCAGATCCTCGACGTTACAAGTGATGAGATCAAGAACGGGAATGTCGTCGGATGGTTCCAGGGCCGGATGGAATGGGGACCGCGGGCGTTGGGCAATCGCTCGATACTTGCTCATCCTGGTTTCCCGAACATGAAGGACATTCTCAACGCACGGATCAAACATCGCGAATCGTTTCGTCCGTTCGCTCCATCCGTACTTCAGGAACGGCAGTCAGAACTCTTCGAACAGGACCATCCGTCGCCCTTCATGCTGCACGTCTACAAGATCCGTCCCGAATGGCGCGATCGTCTGTCGGCGGTGAACCACGTCGACGATACGGGACGGCTGCAGACGGTGGCTCGTGACGAGAATCCGCTTTACTACGATCTGATCAAGAAATTTGAAACGAAAACTGGTATTCCGGTGATCCTAAATACAAGCTTTAACGAGAACGAGCCGATCGTCTGCGAACCTTTCGAAGCGATCGAATGTTTCCTGCGCACGAAGATGGATGTGCTTGTGATCGGTTCGTTCTTTTGTAAGAAAGTCGGTTAGCGGTGAGTCAATTCCCGCACTGAGACTTCGTGTCCTTTCTCTCGCCCCTCCAGGGCGGAGACCGAATCGTCCGACATTCCAGACGTTTCACGTCTGGCTATGTTCTTCTAGCCGCTTCGCGGCAGACGGAAATGACTTCTATTTGTCTATGAACTGGACCGTCGACGAAATTCCGGAGCTTTGCGGCTACACTATCGAGTGGGCCGAGACGGGAAACTATTTTCTCTCGCGTCGTAACGTTGTTTATAGTTCGCCCGATCTAAAACCTCCGTTCAAGAAGGTCGCGACGATTGACGCCCCGACATGGAAACAAGCGGCCTCCAATTTTCGTCTCGCCCAGCGTCTGCTGAGATTCATGGTCACTAACGTCGTTCCGCTTGCGAATGGCGACCTGTTCGTAACATTCGACAAATCCATCGGCGTGGTCCGCGACGGGGCGTACAAAGAATTGTCCGGTCTGGCTCGCCCGTGTCGCGTGCTTCGTTCTGCCTGTGCGCTCGACGATGGCGGCGACGTTTATTTCGGCGAGTATCTGGCGAACGACGAACGTGGCGAGATGCGGATCTATCGTTATCAACCGGGCGGAGATGCTGTAGAGGTCGCGTATACGTTTTCTGCAAACTCGATAAAGCATGTTCACGGCGTATACTTCGATGCGTTCACGGATTCCCTCGTCTGCCTGACTGGCGATGACGACAGCGAGTGCCGGATCATCCGCAGCCGGGACGGTTTTCAAACGACAGAAGTGGTCGGTGAGGGCGACGAAACGTGGCGGGCCGTGAGCATACTGTTCGACGCGAACGCGATGTATTACGGAATGGACGCCGAGTTCAGATCTAATCAGATTTTCCGCCTCGACCGCACCACGCTCGATAGAAAAGCCCTTGGTGAAGTAAGCGGAACGGTGTTTTATTCAAAGCAACTCGGCGAGAGTCTTTTCTTTGCTACCACGGCGGAGAATGCCCCCAGCCAAACCGAAAACGTCGCCGCGGTCTGGCATGTCACGCCGGAAGGTGAAAGTCATGAGATCGCAAAGTTTCACAAAGATCGTTGGCACGGAACACTCTTCATGTTCGGCACGATCCATTTCCCCTATGCGAACAAGACCGACGAACTCTACTTTTCGCTAGTCGGTGTGAAAGAGGATAATCGCACCTTCAAAATAAGCAGATAAACTTGCAAGGCTAGTTAACTCCGGTCGTTCTTTCTTCGCTAGATATTTTCTTTGGAGGAATGGATCGATGATACGAGTCTCTCTCCTGGCAATTGGATTTATTTCACTATTCACAGCCTGCGGTGCCGGCGGCACTGCCTCGGCCGACAATGCGACCAGCGTCGCTACCAACACTGCTGGAACAATTAGCGATTTACAGTCAACGGCGGACTCCTATGCACCGGAACCGGAGTTTGCGGCGGTATCGAACTCAGTGGGCAAAGCTCTGGAATCGCGGCAGGCCAACAAGCCAGTTCCCGTCAAAACCAACATCTCACTTATCAAAGCGGAGCAGTCTCACGCGTCGGACCGGAAGATAATCCGCAACGCGGAACTGAGTCTTGAAGCGGATGATCCTGAGGATGCTCAACGCAAGATCACGGCGGTCGCCGAACTTCGCGGCGGATTTGTCGTCGAATCGCAGCAGAGCAGCAGCGAGATCAAATCGACGACGCGCGATACCGTGACGATGACTGTCCGGGTGCCGTCCGACAGGTTTAGCGACACGCTCGCCGATATCCGAAACACTTCGACTCGCGTGGTCCTTGAAACTGTAAAGGGACAGGACGTGACGGAAGAGTTTATCGACATCGAGGCGCAACTCAAGGCAAAGAAAGCTCTCGAGCAGCAATTCATGGAGATCATGAAACGCGCGAATAGCGTCGCCGACGCTCTTCACGTCCAGGGCCAACTCGCCGACGTTCGAGGTGAGATCGAACGGATCGAGGGTCGCAAACGGTTTCTTGAAAACCAGTCAAGTATGTCAACGATCAAGATCCGCCTGCAGACCGCTCGCGTCTTCGCCGCCGCAACCTCAGCCGGATTAGTGGGGCGACTGTCCGATTCGTTCACGGCCGGAGCAGACGTAGCGATGAATTTCGTGCTTGGGTTGGTAACGGTCATTGTAGCTCTGCTACCGATTGGCGTGATCGTCGGTTTGCCTGCTTTCCTCTTTTTCAGATATGTTTGGAAGCGTCAGTCCGGGCCGCGTTCGGTAGTTGAGATAGCCGAAGACGAGTTGAAGCGTGCATGAAGATAGAAAGAGTTTTCCAGATCGTGGCGGTGATCCTCGGTGTGATCGCCGCTTATTTTTTGTGGACAGGCAATCGCGACGGAGCATTTGTCTCGGTAGTTCTCGGATGCGTCTCGTTCTTTTTGAGCATTCGGTTTCAGGTGAAGGAGCGAAACCGAATCCGGGCAGACGAGCGACAGGCGCAAGAAAGGGCAGACTAGGTCATGCTTCGCCGCGTCACGCGCGAGGGGGACGAGGGCCGCTTGCGGCCGGTGTCGTTAAGTTGAGCGGGGGCGAGCCGCCCTTCCGGACCTGCGAATGTTGTCCTCTTGTCTTCGTGACAAAATCAAAATCGTAAGCTTCCTTAGCCTGGCACCCATCTCGTTCACTGCCCGATCCGCACTCCAGCAATGGCAAAAATAATTCTCGCAACTATCGGCTCGCTGGGCGATATGCATCCGAAGATCGCACTTGCGATCGGGCTCAAGGCACGCGGTCACGATGTGACGATCGCTGCAATGGAATTCTATCGCGACCGTATCGAGCCGCTCGGCATCAGCTTCGCTCCGATGGCACCTCACCTGGATCCGAACGACAAGCAACTCGGGCGCGAACTGATGGACAGCCGCAAAGGTTCGGAGAAGATCCTGCGCGAGATCATCATGCCGAGCCTTCGTCCAATGTTCGATGACTTGATGATCGCTGTCGACGGAGCCGACTTGATCATAGGCGGCGAGATCGCGTACGCGGTGAGATCGGTTGTCGAGAAAACAGGAATCAAGTGGGTCTCGACAAGTCTGCAGCCCGGCGTCTTCTTCTCGGCTTACGATCCGTTCCTACCTCCAACGGTCGAGTGGCTCGAACATCTCCGGTTCCTCGGACCGACATTTCATCGAGGCCTGTTTCACGTCTTGCGTTGGACGATCAGCGATTGGTACGCGCCTTATCGAGAATTTCGCCGCTCACTCGAACTTAGCGAAGATCACGATCCGCTTTTCAACGGCAAGTTCTCAGACCTGCTCCACCTTGCAATGTTCTCGAAGGTACTCGGCCTACCCCAGCCCGACTGGCCCAAGAGCACCGTGCAGACTGGTTTCTGCTTTTATGACGGCGGAAACGATATTCAGCAAATGCCGCAGGGATTGCAGGATTTTCTTGACTCAGGTGAGCCACCGATCGTGTTCACGCTCGGATCCGCGGCGGTCATTGACGCCCGCGATTTTTTTGAGCAGAGCGGTGAGGCCGCACGAAAACTCGGCCGGCGCGCGGTCCTGCTATACGGGACATTCAGCGAACCGCCAAAGATTCTCGGCGGGAATATCGTCGGGTTTGACTACGCTCCGTACTCGCAGGTATTCTCGCGGGCAGCCTGCGTTGTCCATCAAGGCGGCGTCGGTACCACTGGACAAGTTCTACGAGCCGGCGTCCCGCAATTGATAGTCCCGTTCGCACACGATCAGCCGGACAATGCCGCTCGATGTCGCCGGTTCGGCGTCGCGGAAACGATCGGACGGGACAGGTACAGCGTTGACACAGCGGTGGAAATGCTCAACCGCATAGTCACCGATGACAGCTATCGTCGCCGAGCGGTCGAAGCCGCGGGGATCGTCAATAGTGAAGGCGGAACGGAGTCGGCTTGTGATGCGATCGAGCGGGTTCTTTGATCGTCAGCCATTCGGATTTTTAGCCGCGGATCAGCGCGGATGACGCGGATAAGAGGTTCCTTTGGATCCGCGTCATCGGCGTTAATCCGCGGCTAAACTTCTGTATTGCTAATAAAACTCCCCTCCTTGTTTAGGAGGGGTGGCACCCGCCTCGGCTGACGGGGTGGTAGTTCAGAAGAATCAGATCTTACGCAACTACCCTTGACGAGACTCGAAACCAATGATGCGTTAACATATTCTTCTGTGAGCACACTTCAACATCTCCTCGACGGAAACCGGGCCTGGGCCCAGAATATTAAGGAAACGGATCCGCAATTCTTTGAAAAGCTTTCCGGTATCCAGTCGCCTGAATATCTGTGGATCGGCTGCTCGGACAGCCGGATTACGCCCGCCACGAGCATCGGCCTTCTCCCCGGCGAGATGTTCGTCCATCGGAACGTCGCGAACCTGGTCAATCATACGGATATGAACTGCCTCTCGGTTATGCAGTTCGCGGTCGAGGTCTTAAGGGTCAAACACATCATTGTCTGCGGTCACTACGGTTGCGGCGGTGTGAAGGCAGCGTTCGACGACGCCCGTTTCGGCTTGATCGATAACTGGCTCCGGCATATCCAGGACATAATGCATAAGCACCGATCGGATCTGGCAGCATTGACCGACTATGACGCGAGGCTGGACAAATTATGTGAGATCAGCGTCATCGAACAGGTCGTGAGCGTCGGTGAAACGACCATCGTGCAGGATGCGTGGGACCACGGTCACGAATTAGAGGTCCACGGCTGGATATATACGATAGAGGACGGGATCTACCGTGATCTGCAAGTCAGTGTTAAGTCGCTCGGGCAGCTTGACGCAATGCGCGACGGAACGTTTCGATAGTGTGAAAAAGATGAGAAGTGAAAAAGTGAAAATGTTGATGTTGTTTCGTTCGGGGATCTGGCGGACGTGTCTTGCCATTTTACTTTTTCACCTTTTCACGTTTTCACTCGTCACCGCGCAGATGTCTCGCAAACCGTCACCGACTCGTGAGCCGGACGGGGCGATGGACAAGAAGCCGGATTCGAAAAAGAATTCGCTCGCAAAGGTGATGTCGCAGTCTGACTTCGATTCGATCGCCCGTACGTATCACCAGAACACGCCGTACGCGCTTCCGCATGCGATGTTCGTGATCGACCGCAAGGCGGGTAACAAGGTCTACTTCGTCAACTCGCAGCGATACAGATTCCACAAAGATTTCCTGCTCGCAACCTATCTCGTTCCGCGCGGTGCCAACGTCTTTAAGCCCATCTATATAGACACAGACCGGCGCTTCATTGTTGGAACCGTAGCGTGGCAAAAGCCGGTCGAGAAGTTTACCTGGGAATTATGGGAAGGCGATCTCGCGAATGCCGAGCACATCACTCTTGCAAACGATGCGATCAACAAACATTTCTTCGCCCCCGTTGCCTATAAACCGAATTCGACCCGACAGGAAGACGCGTCTCAGAAGTTGGGAATCGAGCGGGTGCTACAGTCCGAACTAAATAAGAACCAGGAGTATCTCGCCCTCAATCCCGGAAAGGCAGTCGGCCGCATCCACATCATCGACAAACTCGACGATACAGTTGAGATCGGCGACAACGAGATCATCGTGCTGAAAGAACTGCCGCAATCATTGCCGCAGGTTCGCGGCATTATCGTTGCAAAGCCGTCTTCACCGCTCTCGCATATCAACATCCTGGCGAAGGGGTGGGGCGTGCCGAATATCTACATCAAGGACGCGGACAAGCTGTTTCGCGAGTTCGATACTTTCGTTTACAGCCTCGACGCAACACTGACGGATTACAAACTCGAACGTGCTTCGCTTGATGAGATAAAGACGGATTTCGTATCGCCGGGCCAGCAGATACCGCCGGTCGACCTACAAAGCAAAAAGCTCGCCGGTCTGCGTGAAATGAGAAAGCGGGATAGCGTGATTTACGGTGCCAAAGCGGCGAACCTCGGCGAAATGCTGAACTCGCGTGTGACCGGAGTCATAGTCCCCGATGGTTTTGCAGTTCCATTTTACTGGTACAACGAGTTCATGAAAGCGAATGGATTGAACGAACGAATCGCCGAATATCAGGAAGACCTCGAGTTCGTTCACAATCCCCGTGTCCGTCGGCAAAAGCTTGAAGAGTTTCGCAACTCGATCCAGAGTGGCAAGTTCGACCCTGCGCTACGGCGAGCGATAATCGCGAAGTGGCGTCTGCAGCTCGGTTCCCGTCCGGTGTTTGTAAGAAGTTCGTCAAACTCCGAGGACCTCCCTAATTTTAGCGGTGCGGGTTTGTACTCGAGCGTCCCGAACGTCCGACAAGAAGCAAAACTAATCGAAGCGGTGAAAAAAGTGTGGGGATCGTTGTGGAGGTTTGAGGCATACGACGCACGCGTCCGAAATTACGTCAGCCAAAAGGACGTCTATATGTCGGCTCTGATCCAAGTTGGTATCGATATGACGAAAGGCGGTGTGATGATCACGAAGGATCCGTTCGACGTTGAAAATAAAGACGCCGTTTATATCAGCGCAGTCTGCGGACATAATTCGAAGGTTGTCGATAACAGCGGACTGCCTGAGCAGATATTGTTCAATCCGCGATCGAATTCGGTCGTCGTCATGACGCTCTCGCAGCAGGAGAGTTCTCTGGCGTTCGACGTGAACGGAGACTTGAAAGAGACAAGCGACAAGTGTGCGAACGCGCAGAAGCGTGTGTTGACGGATGTTCAGGCTCGAGCCCTCGCAAAGACTGCGATCGACATTCGACGCATATTCGGCAAAAGCGAGCAGGACATAGAGTGGGGCATAATGAACGGCCGCATCTACATCGTCCAGGCACGGCCGTATATTGAGAAGCAGTGAATCGTTAATCGTGAATCGTGGGGACTAACTATACGGGTGACCGTTATCCTCCATTGCGACTTGCGATCCGGGATTTGCCAATCAACTTTGTCAATGCCGGGTGGGGAGGGAGTTTTATGAAAAGAGTTTTGGTCCTAATTCCGTTTATATTCCTTAGTGGCTGCAACCGAGCTCCACAGCCGATCGTTAATTCCAATTCGCTTCCGGATCGACCGGTGCGTAGCGGTCAAGCCCAGAACACGATCGCGCATACGACGGAAAACCAACCTCCGAGCTCCGCGGGTGCGCCGAACGCAGGACGCTGGTCGCAAAGCGGTGACCCGCTCGACACTTCGACCTACGATTCCGCAATCGCCACCGCGGACGGCGCAATGAAAGCGAAGCCGGCAGACGACACTGCGAAGAAAGCTCTGGCGGACGCTTATTTTGCCCGCGGATTTGCACTTACCGAAGCCCGTCAGTACGCATCGGCGATCGGAGACTATCGCCGGGCGCTCAAGCTGGATCCGGATCACGAGGATTCGAAGAAATGGATCGAGCAGATCATGAGCATCTACTCGATGCTGAAAAAAGAGGCCCCTAAAGAAGGCGAAGAACCGCCGCCGCTGCCATTTAAAAGAGAAGCGTAGGCCGGAATAGCGGGGGCAAAACCTAGGAACCATATGCACAAAGAATCTCGTCGTGTTGCAGTCTCAACCTTGGGACTGATCCTTCTTTTTTCGGGGATCGTTCCGGTACAGGCTCAGACCCGTATTAAATTCCGCCGCGGCGCCGCCAGCTCGAACGTCTCGGGAACGCTTAAAAGCTTCCGCGGTAGGAGGGTTTATGTGATCCGCGTTCGCGAGGGCCAGACCCTGCAGACGAAACAGGTGGGCGGAGGATCAAGGCCGATCACTATTTCAGTACGAGATGGTAATGGAAATGACGTTGGCGATGCGGACGCGTCGTGCAATAGCCGGCGCGAAATATCGCCGACCGTCGCGGGTGATTACACTATCGAGGTCGTCGAGTGCCAAAAGTCCGACCCGTGGAGCGGACGTTTTACATTTCGTGTTACCGTTCGATAGGCTTACAGCTTTGCATTTTAAGATTCGGAGATTAATACAAGTTTTATGGCAATGTCGGCAAACGATATCAGAAAAGGAATGGTTATCCTGCACGAGGGCAATCCCGTGAAGGTAATGGAATTTCATCACCATACGCCTGGAAATCTGCGTGCAATGGTGCAGGCGAGGCTTCGCAATCTGCTGACGGGAAACTCGTTCGAGTTTCGCTTCCGCTCTAACGATACTCTCGAAAAGATCACGCTTGAGCAGCACAAGATGGAATATCTGTATTCCGACGGTTCTCATCACCACTTCATGAACTCTGAGAGTTACGAGCAGGTCGCCTTGACGGAAGAAGAGCTGGGTGATGCCGCTCAGTGGCTCATGCCGGGATTGAAGATCGAGGTCGAGTTCTACAACGGAACACCGATCGGCGTCGCGCTTCCAACGTCGATGGATCTTACAGTGACGCGGACCGACCCGCAGTTGAAAGGTGCTACAGCGTCGAATTCGAACAAGCCGGCGACGCTCGAGAACGGTGTCACTGTCTCGGTTCCACCATTCATCGCCGAGGGAGAAAAGATCCGCGTCAACCCGGCCGAAGCTAAGTATATTGAACGAGTGAAATAGATCGGGTTCGAGTTCCTGTCGCTGAAGGCGACGAAGATAATAGCCTGGGGTGAGCGAGCGGAGCGAGCGTAACCCCAGGTTTTTTGTAATGACTGCCGGTCCCTGGAGGGGACGAACAACGGCTGTAAGTTCGACGCCTTCAGCGTCGGAATCTTGCTAGACTTGTCTACCTAGGGTTTCATTCACGTCG
>JBKJOR010000105.1:0-3053 GCA_046595575.1 Pyrinomonadaceae bacterium
TGTTGATCGCATATTCGAGGCCGGCAAGAAACGCCTGCCCGTCCCCGATCCCACCTGCCCCAAGCACTTTGATACTGAACAGTCGCGCGTCGGGTGCGATACGGCTGATGATCCCAGCACAAGCGGTTCCGTGTCCCGCCGAATCTCCCGCTTCCGACGGATCGAAGACAACGCGCTTCTCGTCGAGCCGTGCCTCGAAAGATTCGACAACCCGGCCCATGAGATCCGGGTGGGTCGCATCGATACCGCTGTCGACTATTCCAACCGTCACCCCTTTGCCGGTGGCGGACCGCCACCTTACACCCAGGTCTAAAAGTGTCGTCGCTTGTGCGTCGCAAGTGGTCTCGTCGATGGGATCAGACGTCATAGCTTACGAATACTCAGAGGGAGATGATTGCACACATTAATTATGGTAGAGCTGCCGAAAGGTAGACTTTAAAGATTAACGTACTTACCGTCGCGCTGGCTGTCGGAAAATCTTAGCACCGACTCCATGATCTCTCTACAAATTCGCCTCTCGGATTCTCCGCGACTTGAGACCTCACGTATCAGGATCGCAAGATCCATCATCTCGCGATGCTCGGGAGAACTGCGAAGATCTTGCAGCCATTTGCGCACGGACGTGATGTCCATATCGTCGTCGGTTCCGACGATCTTTTCGCCAAGGTCGCGGAATAGTTTTGCCGATTCGTAGGCATTGACCAGTGACGCGATCGCGTCGGCAAAGTGAGCCGCCTTGTCCATTTCGTCAGGTGTGAATGGGAGGTGCGGTGGTTCGCCGGGGCGATTGATGTATTCAAGGACCCCGATCATCTCGTCGTTATGCCGGAGCGGGGTCGCTAGGATCATCTCCGTTGAGTAACCGGTCTCCTTATCCACCTCCGCATAGAAGTTGGCCTCTTCGCCCACATCCGATACCGCAATCGGTTGTCCCGAAGACATTACGAATCCAGCTATCCCTTTCCCGGCGGGAATTTTTAGATTCAAAAGCTTCGGTGCAACTTCGCCGGTCGCCGCGAGGAATCTAAGCCCGCCGTCATCACCGTCACGAATGAGCACCGATGCCTCACGTGCATTCAGCTCACCTGCCGAAACCTCCAGAAGATTACGTATTGACCGCGTCAACGGCTCCGTCAGGAGGCTCGCACTATCTATCGTCTCAACCAGCCTCCGAAGCTTTTCGTTAAGTTCATCTCTACCCGGCATAGGGTTAGATTTTCCTTCAAACACTCGCCGTTATCAAACCGTTCTGATCCGACAGTTAAATAATTGGAATATCGGGCTAATTAAAGCTTTTTCTTCACCAAATTCAAATTGAGAATTCAGAGCCGGATACGCGCGGGCGGAGCGGACGGGTTTCCGTAGCCGTCGACTGTCTGTCATCCGGAGACGGTAGTGCACCTCATCCGCTGTGATCGAAATGCGATATATCTTTTCTACAACG
This sequence comes from Pyrinomonadaceae bacterium, assembly GCA_046595575.1. Lineage (GTDB taxonomy): Bacteria > Acidobacteriota > Blastocatellia > Pyrinomonadales > Pyrinomonadaceae > OLB17. The sequence continues at coordinate 1,445 of JBKJOR010000105.1, forward strand.
ACCATACTTTCTCTTTTGTCGATATCCGCAGTCGCGCAAACTCTGTCGCGGGTCGCGGGTCCGGAACCTTTCAGTGTCGAGTCCGGTTCCTCGTTCTCGGCGTCGGTCGCCGTGCGGCCCAAAGAGCCCGCCGAGAGTTCCGTGGTTTCGGCGGCCGCAGTTTTGACGTCGGATCTAACACAGGCTCTCGATGTAATACGTCGTAATCACGTTTACGGAAAATCGCTGGATACCGAGGCGGTCGTCAAATCTTCGATCAGCGGAATGCTCGGGCAGCTCGATCCGCACTCGACGTATTTTGACGCGGCAGAGTTTCGCGAGCTATTGGGCGAGCAGGCCAGCGAGTATTCCGGTACGGGATCGACGATCTCAAATTTCGTAGAGAACGGGCGGGTCGAAACGTACGTTGTAGCTACCCACCCGGACACAGCCGCCGCACGTGCTGGTTTGCAGTACGGTGATCGGATCGTTGCCGTGAACGGACTTCCGGTCAGCGGTTTGGAATCGGAAGCGGTTCGGGATCAGGTTCGCGGTGCGCGAGGATCGCTAGTTCAAATTACCGTCGAGCGCGCTGCAACCGGCGCTACCGAGATCGTCGACATGCGACGAGACCGGGTTTTCCAACCGTCGATCTCCAGCTTTGGAGTCCTCCGCGGGATGGTAGGTTATGTCGCTTTGTCCGGCGGCTTCAGCCATACGACCATGACCGAGTTGAATCATGCGTTGAAGGAACTTAATCGCCGCGGCATGAGATCTCTCATCCTAGATCTTCGGGGAAATTCAGGCGGCATTCTTGAGCAGGCGATCGAGGTAGCTGAGAAGTTTTTACCGGCCGGGAGTTCGATAATTTCCCAGCGCGGCCGTCATGCCTTCGACACTCGAGTATGGAAATCACTAAATCGGGGTGCCGATCGTATGCCGCTGGTCGTGCTCGTCGATGAACGAACTGCATCAGCATCCGAGGTAGTAGCCGGAGCGCTTCAGGACAACGACCGGGCACTCATCATCGGGCAGAATACTTTCGGCAAGGGGCTCGTCCAGAACGTCCTCGAGCTGCCCTCGGGAGCCGGCTTAACGCTGACAACGGCCAGGTACTACACTCCGTCAGGGAGATCGATCCAGCGAAATTACTCGGGAACTGGGCTCTACGATTACTTTGCGCATCGCTCCACAAATAACGGGTCGCATGCCGAAGCTCGAACAGTCACAAACCGTCCGGTGTATGGTGGGTGGGGCATCAAGCCCGACGAGTTGACCGAGAAAGAGGAGTACGATTCGAATAAGGCCGCGCTCGTCGATCCGATATTCTTCTTTGTACGCGAGGTCATTAACGGACGTAGTCGAAAATTCGAAAGCTCTGTAAGCTCGAAGGATCAGATCAGGCAGTCGGTGATCTTCGGAACTGATCCTATAGCGCAGGATCTGATCCCGGCATTTCGGACGTTCATCCATGATCGGCACTGGAGTATTCGTGAAGATATCGTCGATGGAGAAACGGCGTTCATACGAAGACAGATCAAGCATCAGATGACGCTTGCAGCATTCGGATCGGAGACGGCAGAGCTTGCATTGGTCGAGTCGGATACGCAGATCGAAAAAGCAATCGATG
>JBKJOR010000184.1:0-8788 GCA_046595575.1 Pyrinomonadaceae bacterium
TTAAAGGACGGCATTAACAACTTCGTCGTGAATGGGCGTTCCGATGCCGTCAATCCCGCACGATCCGGCACTAAAGCCGCGGCGAACTACGTCTTTAACATCCCCGCTGGCGAAAGCACGACCGTGCGACTGCGATTGACGGAAAAGGAGTTTCAGAGCAACGTCGCCAAGAGCGCACCTCGAGAATCCGCCGCGTTTGTCGATTTCGACAGCATTTTCACGGCGCGCATTAGTGAGGCCGACGAATTTTATAAGTCCCTTGCTCCTAAAGATCTGTCTGACGACGCCCGCAGCGTTCAGCGTCAAGCTTTTGCCGGAATGCTGTGGTCAAAGCAGTTTTATCACTACGTCGTAAAGGAATGGCTCGACGGAGATCCGGCGATGCCAAAGCCTCCCGCTTCGCGGCTCGACGGTCGTAATCACGATTGGCCGCAGCTTTTCAATTCCGACGTTATATCGATGCCCGACAAATGGGAATATCCGTGGTACGCGGCGTGGGATCTGGCGTTTCATTGCATACCAATGGCAATGGTCGATCCGGAATTTGCTAAACAGCAATTGATCCTTATGCTTCGCGAATGGTACATGCATCCTAACGGTCAGATCCCGGCGTACGAGTGGGCATTTGGCGATGTAAATCCACCCGTCCACGCATGGGCGGCACTACGCGTTTATCAGATCGAGAAAAAGAAAACCGGAAGTGGCGACCGCAAATTCCTAGCCCGTGTTTTCCAAAAGCTGATGTTAAATTTCACCTGGTGGGTTAACCGCAAAGACAGCGAAGGGATGAATGTCTTTGAAGGCGGCTTTCTCGGACTCGACAACATTGGCGTTTTCGACCGTTCGCGTCCGTTGCCGACGGGAGGAAAACTAGCTCAATCGGACGGTACGAGTTGGATGGCTATGTACTGTCTGAATATGCTCGCCATGGCTCTCGAACTCGCCGCCTTTGACGACACCTACGAGGACGTTGCAAGCAAGTTCTGGGAACACTTCATCTACATTGCGGACGCAATGAACAACTTGGGGCGCGATGGCATCTCGCTTTGGGATGATGAAGACGGATTTTACTACGACGTCCTGCATCTGCATGGTGCAGAGAGCAAGGCTCTCAAGGTACGTTCGATTGTCGGCCTGATTCCGCTATTTGCGGTCGGCACGATCGATCCAGAAGTTCTTGATCGGCTGCCACATTTCAAGAAACGTCTCTACTGGTTCATCGAAAATCGTCCGGACCTGATCGGGAATGTTTCGTGCATGCGGACGCCCGGCAATGGCGAACGACGCCTGTTGGCCGTAGCTTATCGTGAGCGGCTGGAAAGGGTACTGAAAGTTATGCTGGACGAGAGTGAATTCTTAGCTCCAAATGGTATCCGAGCCGTGTCTCGTTATCACAAAGACAACCCTTACATTCTTCACGTTGACGGTGAAGAGCACCGCGTTGATTATGAACCTGCGGAATCGACAAGCGGCCTATTTGGCGGAAATTCAAACTGGCGCGGACCGATCTGGTTTCCCGTAAATTATCTCTTGATCGAATCGCTGCAGAAGTTTCATTACTATTACGGTGACGACTTGAAAGTCGAATGTCCGACGGGTTCTGGCAACATGATGAACCTGTGGGATGTTTCGCAGGAGATCTCACGACGATTGTCGCGGATCTTCCTCAAAGATGAAAACGGCCGGCGTCCCGTGTCTGGCGAGTCGGACAAATTGCAGAACGATCCACATTTTCGCGATCACGTCTTGTTCCACGAATATTTCCACGGTGACGACGGGTCGGGGATAGGTGCAAGTCACCAAACGGGATGGACGGGACTGGTTGCAAAGTTATTGCAGCAGAGCGGTGAATAAAAGGCGGAGATACGATCGAGCTCAATTCAGAACTTTGTAGAGATTCTGGGAGCGGATGCATGCGATGGCCCCGTTGAAAATTATATGAAAGCAATAGCAGTAAAACCCGGAGTCGCGAACTCCGTCCATCTCGTAGAAATGGCAAAACCGTCCGTTAGCGACGTGCCAAACGGACGCGGCGTCCTTGTCAAAGTGCTTCGGGTCGGCGTCGATGGGACCGACAACGAGATCAACAACGCCGAATACGGCGCCGCTCCGATGGGCGATGATTTTCTGGTTATTGGACACGAAGGTTTCGGCGTCGTCGAGGAAACCGGACCGAATGTCCCCGAATTGAAAAAAGGCGATTACGTCGTCGCTACGGTGCGTCGTCCCGGGTCAAGTATCTATGACCTGATCGGCACTAGCGACATGACGACCGACGATACCTATTACGAACGCGGCATCAACCTTCTTCACGGTTTTCTGTCTGAGTGTTACGTCGACGACGCGGATTTTATCGTCAAAGTGCCGGACGGTCTAAAACAAGTCGGAGTGCTGCTCGAACCGATGACGATCGTGCAAAAAGGAATTACTCAGGCCTACGAAATTCAGCGGCGACTGCATGTGTGGAAACCAAAACGTGCCGCCGTTATGGGTGCCGGCACGATCGGGTTGATGGCGACGCTTGTGCTGCGGCTTCGAGGGATCGAGGTTGTAACATTTGGCCTCACACGAAAACCCTATCTCAACTCCGACCTGATCGAGGAGATCGGGGCGCAATATGTCTCAACGACCGATATTTCGGTACCCGATTACGCCAAACAAAACGGCGGATTCGATCTTATTTTCGAAGCGACTGGTTTTTCTCCGATTGTTTTCGATGCGATGCAGGCACTGGCAAAAAACGGCGTGCTTGTGCTATCGAGTGTTACCGGCGGTGACAAAATCGTCGAAATACCGGCCGACAAGATCAATCTCGATTTCGTTCTCGGCAACAAGGTCATGGTCGGTACTGTGAACGCGAACCGCGAGTACTTTGAAAGCGGAGTCAAAGACATGGCCCAGGCCGTGTTGGAAAACGGGAATTGGATGGAGCGCTTGCTAACCCATCCGGTCAAGGGCCTCGATAATTTCGAGGAGCTCTTTAAGGCGCTTACCACGGCTAAAGGTGCGATCAAGATCTATTGTGAGCTTTAACTGACCTTCTCTCATTCAAATTAAACATAGTAATTACAAAGACCGTAGGATGGTTGCAAAACGTGGCGGTGCTGACGGAAGGTGACGTGGGGCAAGTCGTTTAGTTTCGAGATCTGACGAACAAAGCCCTTCGCAACTCTATCCATCGCATCAAAAAAGGACTTTCGATGTTCATCGAAAGCCCTATTTGTTTTGGTCGGGACGACAAGATTTGAACTTGCGACCTCTCGCACCCCAAGCGAACGCGCTACCAGACTGCGCTACGTCCCGAAAGATTGATTTTCAGATTAGATTCAGCGGTAAGGATTGTCAAACCACGCTATTTTCTCGCGCGTTCTTCTGACTCGCGGCTATGACTTGTCTTTAGCAGCTCCCGCAGCTCGAGCAACTGCGATGCGAGAGAACGCAGAGCCTCTTTATGTTCGGACCCGATAGGTTCAATCCTCGGCGCGTCAAATTCCGTATCATCGTCGAGCACAAGATCTTCGTCGAACAGCCCCGGAACACCGTTCGACCCCGAATAATCCTCTTCTGTCCTCGGATCGGCAGCGTGCACAACCTTCAACTTAGATGTTTCACGCATCTCCGCCTGGAGCTTTTTCTTCGCCCCGGCGATCGTGAACATTTCCTCATAGAGAAGCTGCTTGATCCGAAATGCCATTTCGACATCTCGCCGTCGATAGCTCCGCTGTCCCGAACGATTCTTCTGCGGCGACAGCATAGGAAACTCCGTTTCCCAATATCTCAGGACGTGAGCCTGTACGCCGACGAGTTCGCATACTTCGCCGATCTTAAAGTAGATCTTCTCCGGAATTACAATAGCGGTTTGGGCCATCAAGGTCGGGAACTGTGTTAAAGTTTTCGGTAAATTATATCGCCGTTATTGTATGAGTTTATTAAATTTGTGTCAATAAGATTATATGCCGACAGAGTTTGAGTTCATCCGAAACCTTAAGGCCAAATACGGGTTAAACCGCGTTGGCGATGACTGTGCGATATTGCCAAAAGATGCTAAATCCGATCTCGTAATCACCGCCGATATGCTGGTTGAGGATATCGACTTTAGGCTCGATTGGGCGACCCCAGAGTTTGTCGGACACAAGGCCCTTGCAGTTTCCCTTTCCGATATCGCGGCAATGGGCGGTTCGCCAAAATGGGCAATGTTGTCAATTGCTATCCCGTCTGACACCTGGCAAGGAACTTTCGTCGATCAATTTTACGAAGGCTGGTTCAACCTGGCGCGCGAACACAGCGTGGAGCTGGTAGGTGGAGACGTATCCCGAAGTCCTGCCAAGATCGTAATCGACTCGGTCGTCGTTGGTGAAACAGTCAAGGGAAAGTCGGTTTTCAGGAGCGGAGCGCAGCCGGGAGATTCGATCTTCGTTACCGGTTCGGTTGGCGGGGCAGCAGGTGGGCTGGAGCTCCTAGAATCGGGTCTAAGTTACTCAACATCTCGCGGGAAGAGACGCCGGCTACTTGAACGCCAGCTATGTCCGACGCCACGCGTCGCAGCAGGGAAATATCTCTCGTCGCGTAGCCTAGCCACCTCGATGGTCGATATCAGCGACGGCCTTGGATCCGATCTCTACCATATCTGCGATTCGAGCGGTGTCGGCGCGGTGATCAATCTCGATGCAATACCGGTCGATGAAGATCTTGACTCGTTCTCGATCGTCGAGAAACGGGCGTTTGCGATCGGAGGCGGCGAAGATTTCGAGTTGTTATTCACGTCAAAGCGAGAAAACATTATTGCTCAAAAACTATCACCCATTCATCGCATCGGTGTTGTTACCGCAAACGCCGGGATCGTTGAACTCGTTACTGATGGCTCACGCCAGATCTTGCCGCGAATTGGATACCGTCATTTCTAAATTTCACACGCGGATAAATTCTTTCATTACAATTTCTTTACGGGCTATTTTCCGCCGTAGTAAAACTCTCATCCTGATTGCGTGGATGCGCGGTTACTTTTTTCGGACGTAAATTTGTGATGCGCAGTTCGATAACATATAACGAGAACATTCAACAAGAACATTCAACGAGAACATTCAACGGCGTGCCGTTCGGCGCGATCATGTGCACCGGAGCAATGAGCAATCTTGATCTTATAATCATTTCTCCAAATACTAGGTCGTCTGTGCTCCGCCGAGTTTCGCTCCGATCCAAGCCATCGGAATGTAAGCAAACAGCAGATCGATAACGTCGTACCAGAGCGGCGCGGGGAGCATGATCACAGCGGCGATCCCTCCGATAAGGAACAGGACACCTAGCCCGAGCGCGATCTTCATCTTGTGGCTTGCGGCAATGAGCGTCGCGACCAGTGTCCCGATGAGCGTTCCAAGAGCATGAGCGAGAAACGGAAAGATGAACTGCTCGGGGCCGAACAACGGCATGGCTGCCGCGATTCCCGCCATCGTTGAGACGTCAGTTCCTGGTGGCAGGGTGATCACGGCATGACCGAGATTGATCAAGCCCATGTTAACGATCGAACCGATGATGACTCCGGCGAACACAGCAAGTATGTTTCTGATCATAGTTTCCTCTCGCGGGCGTCAGCAGCAGTAGGAACAGAATCGGGTAAGTAGTCACTGCTCAACGCTTACACTACGGTTTGAATGACTGTTTCTTCTTGAGTTCCTCGGCCTCCGCCTTTTTGGGAGCTTGTTGTGGTAATCAGTTGTTGGATGTATATTAACGCTAATCCGCACATTTCAAACAAGACAACTGGAGGTTTCGCCATGAGAAGATTTCCCTTTCTGTACATTCTCCCGATCATTCTATTCGTTCCGGTCCTAAATTTAGCTCAAACAACTTCGACGCCGGAAAAGAAGGTCGAGGTTCAGGGCTACAGCAAGAGCAGAATGCTCGAGCCCGGGACAAACCTCGTGATCCAGAATTTGCCTTCCGTGCCGCTGGAGCTGGTCGAAGCAGTCAAAAAGTACACTGAGTCTAAATCGGTATCGGCAAGCAACTGGCATCCGATCAGGCGTGAAATCCTGGTCGGCAAACGCTCGGGCAACGCGACTCAGGTTCATTTGCTGACGACACCGCTTGGCGCGCTAAAGCAACTTACGGATTTTCCTGATCCGGTCGGCGGCGGCAACTGGCAGCCGAAGACAGGCGACTACTTTCTTTTCTTCAAGGCGACCGGCGGCAACGAGATCAGTCAACTCTACCGTTACGACGCCGCGTCGGGCGAGATCACACGATTGACCACGGACGATAAGAAACGGATAGGCGGCGGCCCGTGGTCGAATGCCGGCGACCGATACCTATATTCATCCGTGCCGACCGGCGGCGGCACTACAAGCGAGACGATCAAGACCGAATATTACACGATAAACCCGAGTGACCCGGCGTCCGCAAAATTGTTGGCAGCTTTTGACGGAGTGGGATGGGGAGTGTTGGATTGGGCGCCGGATGACAAGCAGTTGCTGGTCGGAAAATACATCTCGGCGAACGAAAGCTACATTTACTTGTATGACATAGCGAGCGGTGAAAAGACCCTGCTTACACCTCAAGAAGGAACCGACAAGGTCGCATATAACGGAGCCGAGTTCACCAAGGATGGCAAGGGTATTTACGTCGCGACCGACAAGGGTTCGGAATTCCAACGGCTCTTCTACGTGAATATCGCGACCAAGGCTGCAACCCCCCTCACCTCGCATATCAACTGGGACGTTGATAGTTTTGAAATGTCGGAGGACGGAAAGCGGATCGCGTTCATTACAAATGAGAATGGCTTCAGGATCCTCCGCATGTTGGACACCGCGACGCAAAAAGAGGTCAAGCTGCCAAAACTGCCCGCGGGTCAGGTGGGTGGATTTGACTGGCACAAGAAGACCGGCGAGCTCGGGTTCAATGTAACCTCGTACCAGTCCTTGAATGACGTTTACTCACTCGATCTCAACTCTGGCAAGTTTACACACTGGGCTAAGTCCGAACTCAACGGGTTTGACACGTCGGGTCTCCGTGAGCCACAGCTTGTTAAATGGAAGAGCTTCGACGGGCTTGAGATATCGGGGTTCATCTACAAACCGCCAACAACATTTAAGGGAAAGCGGCCGGTGATCATCAACATCCATGGCGGCCCCGAGGGCCAGGCCACTCCCGGTCCACAGGGTCGAAGTGCTTACTACATAAACGACCTCGGCGTGGCGGTGATCTACCCGAACGTACGCGGCTCGAGCGGATTTGGGAAGACGTTTCTGGCGCTGGATAATGGTTTCAAACGCGAGGACTCGGTGAAGGATATAGGTGCACTGCTGGATTGGATCGCGACGCAGCCGGACCTCGATAAAGATCGCGTCATGGTGACCGGAGGCAGCTACGGTGGCTATATGACCCTCGCGGTGGCGACGAATTATAACGATCGTATCCGCGCGAGTTTGGATATCGTCGGCATCTCGAATTTCAATACGTTTCTAAAGAACACTGAAACTTATCGACGCGATCTCCGACGTGTCGAGTACGGGGACGAGCGCGATCCCAAGATGTATGAGCATCTGGCGAAGATCTCTCCGCTGACGAACGCGCACAAGATCACGAAGCCCTTGTTCGTGGTGCAGGGGAAGAACGATCCACGTGTGCCGTATACGGAGGCTGAACAGATCGTCGCCGCCGCACGAAAGAACAACACGCCGGTGTGGTTCCTTATGGCGAACGACGAGGGTCACGGTTTTGCGAAGAAGAACAATTCGGATTATCTCTACTATTCGACGATCCTCTTCATCAAAGAGCACCTGTTGAATTAGTCGATCGAGTCTGGCGAGTCTGTCGAGTCGATCGAGTCTGGCGAGTCTATCGAGTCTATCGAGTCTGGCGAGTCTGGCGAGTCTATCGAGTCTATCGTGTCTGTTGGGTCTCGACCCGTCAGACTGATCAGACCCGCCAGACTCGATAGACTCGATAGACTCGTAATGTCCAAGGACTCGATATACTCGATAGACTCTCCCGCGGACTCCCTTATATTGTGCTTGTCTAAAAGCCCCCAATTGAATTAAATTACAGTAAGAAAAAATGTTGGCTTTCAGGCGACGTTAAATTACCTTGCAAAGGAGGAAAGTGTTTTGTTGACCGGCCGAGTTTTACTGTTAAATTTTTCTTACGAGCCGCTGGGAACTGTCGGCGTGGCTCGTGCAGTTTGCCTGTGGTTTCGCGGTGCGGTGTTCGTCGAAGAAAACGACGGCGACAACGTGCTCCATTCTCCTTCGACGATCTTCCCGGTTCCGTCCGTAGTCCGGCTGCGTCATTACGTTCATGTCCGCCGCAATCGGCGCGAGACAACAATGAAGAGGGCCCGCGTCTATATCCGCGACCGTTATCGCTGTCAGTATTGCGGCGATCACAAACACGCGAAGGATCTGACGCTAGATCATATTCTACCCCGCGCACAGGGCGGTGAAAGCACGCCCGCGAATCTCGTCACTGCATGTGTGAAATGTAATCAGCGGAAAGGTAATCGCACTCCCGAGCAGGCGCGGATGCCGCTGCTGACATCGCAAAAACTCCTCCGCCTCGGGCTCGATCACGTACTGCTTTGCCACTATGCCGAGTCCCGGCCGGGCTGGAAGAAATACCTGTTCATGGATGACCATGAAGAAGTCGAGCAGGTGAAAGTAGCGGCTTAACCATTTTGGATTTTAGATTTTGGATTGCGGCTGACAGTTTTGTCAGCCGCTTTTGTTGTAGGACGGACTGTCACTCCGTCCGGTCCGATTATCCAGAAGTAGAAGGAGCTGACCGGCTAAGGCAG
>JBKJOR010000223.1:0-4377 GCA_046595575.1 Pyrinomonadaceae bacterium
CTCTTTATCAAGGATGACGACGTAAATGTGCGTACCGATGTCGGACTAACCTACTTTCTTGAGACGCCGCCGGATTTTGTGCGATCGGTTGCCGAGTTTCGAAGATCGCTCGAAAAGGATGCAAAACACGAAAAGACCCTCCAGTTCATGATTCAGGGTCTCGCTAGGCAGAATAAATTCGCCGAGGCATCTGAGTACCTGGAACAACTCAGGGCGGTTAACCCGCAAAATGAATCATTGCGTGAACTGACTGCGATGCTTAGCGATGAGTCCCGGGCCAGATGAAAGAAGCTATCGTAATATTGATCGTTATCGCGATCATCCTGGCTCTGACAGCTGTGCGATACCGAAAGCAGATTGCCAGCGTACTGCATATATGGCGGTCGCTGAAGTCGATGCGGAACCAGATGAAGCAGGGCAGTGACACGGCTAAGAGGGAAGAGTCCATTCCCGAAGGAGCTCTCGTGAATTGTGCGAAATGCCGAAAGTGGGTACCTGAAAGCCGGGCGATCAACTTGCGAGGCGGAACTTTTTATTGCTCGACGGCCTGCTTGGAGACCACATCTAACACCCGATAAGGGTTTATCGGTAGAACATTCGTAAATACCATCCGATTAACTCCTCACCAAATAGCAGCGCTAGTATCGAGCCCATCCCAAGAAAGATACCGAACGGTATCTGCGTTTGCAGATCTTTCTCTTTTTGTCTGGAGATCAGGAATAGGCCAATGAATGCACCCGAAAACGCTCCTAGAAAGATCGAGAGAAATGCGAGTCGCCAGCCGAGAAGAGCCCCGACACCGAACATCATTTTCACATCGCCGAGCCCCATCGCATCAACGCCGCGAAGGAACTTCCAGATCGCCCCGACAAGCCACAATGAACCGCCGCCGACGAGAGCTCCGACGATAGCGCCGAACAACGAAACGAGCCACGCAGGTTGTCCGGTAAGAAGGGCCGCGGGGAAAAACGTTGTATCGCTGAAATAGTTCTCGGCGAAGATAAGTGGAAAGACCAACCGAATAACGAGCGCCGCGATCAGCGACGGATACGTGATGATGTTCGGCAGTATCATGTGCTCGGCATCGATGAAGATCAGGGCGACCATCGTCGAGACGAATCCGAGATAGACCGGCAGCATTGGATTAAGGCCGGTGTGCCAATAGACCAGAACGAAAAGGAGAGCTGTCAGCAACTCTACCGCTGGATAGCGAGCCGAGATCGGCTGGGCACATCCACGGCATTTTCCCCGGAGGATGAGCCAGCTTAAGATCGGAATATTATCGTAGAAGCTTATCGGCTTACCGCATCTCGGACACGCCGAATTTGGAAACACTATCGACTGTTCGTTCGGCACGCGGTGAATCACGACGTTCAGAAAACTGCCGACGACAGAGCCGAGGACGAAGACAAATAAGTACGCGACAATTTCGGGCACACCTGTAAGACTTTCGAATGAAACTGGCGACTGGAGAAATAGCATTTGGAGATCGAACGGAAAGAAGGATGCCTAAGCATCCTCCTCAAGATAATAGTTTGTTTCCTCCAAAATGGGAAGAATTTGTTACACGGCTTCGGACTGCGACGTAAAGTTAAATGCCTTTAATTTCAACGCAGGCAGTAACGACGCGCTCGCGCCGCCGCCTTCGGATCCGCCAACGCGTTCCGACACTCCGATCATCTCGACGTTGCCCGGTGCAAGCATCTGCGTTATCGACTGATTGAAACGGAAGTTCTTTACAGGATGCGAGATCTTGCCGTTCTCAATAAACCACACACCGTCGCGTGTCAGCCCCGTTACGCTGGCGGTCCGCTGGTCGGTGGATCGGATGTACCAGAAGCGGCTGACGAGAATTCCTCTCGTCGTTGACTTGATCATCTCCTCGATCGAGGATGTCGGTCCGCTTGTCGAGAAGATCGTATTCACCGGACCTCGAGTTGGCTCCTTTCCTTTTTGTTTTGCCCAGAACCGGTTGTAAACCAAATTCTCGAGTACGCCGTTTCGAACCATGTAGATCTTGTCAGCAGGAAGCCCGCCTTGGGAAGATTGCGTGCCGGGGAGTTCTGCATTCCACGGGTCGCTAAAGATCGATATCCGGTCGTCGAAAATCTTTTCGCCCAGTCGCGTTTTCCCGCCCGGGGCCGAATAAACGCTTCGGCCTTCGTCAGCGTTGCGTGCGTTGAAAGTGAACCCGAGATTGCCCAGTAGATCGGCGACCGCTTGCGGCTCGAGGATCACCGTGTAGACGCCCGGATCGATCGTCCTGGCATTACCGCCTTCGAGCGCTTTTCGAATCGATTCCCTAGCGATACGTTTTGTGTCGAGCTTAGCGATATCGTAATGGCTGCGGAGAAAATAGCCGGAGCTTTGACCATCCGGCGTTCGGGAAGTAACGGACAAGCTAACGTTGGTGGATCGATCGAAATCGAAATTTCCGTTCTTCGTCGCAGTCGCTCCCGTCTCCACGCGTGCCGAATGAAACCCCGCCCCGATAACCTTGTTCTTCTCCATATCTGACAAAATGTCGCTGACGCTTTTTGCGCGATCGGCGAGTGAAAGGTTTGCGGTCGACTCAACATATCCGCCGGTCGGTCTGTACGTCTGCTTTCCGAGGGTCGGCAAATACTCACGATCAATCGGCGCATTGCGGGCAATCTTCTCGGCCTGCTCAACCATCGCCTTGAGGCTTGCATCGTCAGTATCGTTGGTCGACGATGATCCACGCTTGCCGTCGATCCAAACGGTTACGTTTGCATTGCGGCTCACCCGCGTGCCGCTTGTCAAAAAGTTATTGCCCGCGAAACGCAGATGAGAAAGCTTGTCGCTTCCAACACCGACAGAGGCATCGGCCGCGGTCACATAGGAAAGTATTTTATCGGTCAACGCTTTCGCGTCGGATTCATTGAGTAACATCAGTGATCGTCCTCCATCTGTCCCGCCGTCGGTGAAGAAGCGGTATTTAAAACATTGATCTGCCTAAATCTGGCAACCGGGCAGCCGTGCGACACCGCGTTCGACTGGCCTGGCTCACCTTTACCATCATTGAACGATCCAGGTACTTCGTACGTATCCGCACCGCCGAGTCCATCGCAGGCTCCCCAGAAGTCGGTAGTTCGCGACTGGTAAGCGACGTCACGCAACATTCCGACGACCTTGCCGCCCTTGATCTCCCAAAACGTTTGTCCGCCGAACTGGAAATTGTAACGTTGTTGATCGATCGAGTAGCTGCCCCGACCCTTGATCAGAATTCCATTATCCACACCGCCGATAAGATCGTCCTGGCTCACGCTCTCCTTGGCCGGTTCGAGCGAAACGTTCGGCATTCTTGGGAACGGAACGCTGCCCCAGCTGTCGGCATGGAGACAGCCGTTCGATGATTTCTTGCCGATGAGCGGAGCAAGATCGCGCGTTGTCTGCCAGTCTACAAACGTGCCGTCTTTCACCAAGTGCCATCGCTGCCCTGGAACGGCTTCGTCGTCAAATCCTACGGTCGCGAGACCTAACGACTGCGTGCGGTCGGCGACAAAGTTGACGATCTTCGAACCGAACTGGAGCTTGCCCGTCTTGTCCGGAGTGAGGAAACTCGTACCAGCATAATTGGCTTCCCACAGCAACGCACGGTCGAGCTCAGTCGGATGTCCGACCGATTCATGGATCGTCAGAAACAGATGTGATGGGTGGAGCACGAGATCGTATTTTCCGGGCGTGACTGGTTTTGCCTTCAGCTTCATGACCGCATGCTCAGCCGCCTCTTTCGCCTCGGCGTTCCAGTCGTGCTTCGCCATGTACTCATAACCGATCGCCTGTCCTTCTCGAAGCGTGTTGACCGATTGAAAATCGTTCGTCGAGCGGTCGATCGCAGTGACGTTGAAACTTGGATTGCCGCGAATGATGTACTGCTCGATCCGGGAACCGTCCGACGTCGCGAGATATTTTTGTTCATTCACCCAAGCCATGGATGAATTCACAAAACTGACGCCTTTGACGGCAAGCGCGCCTTCATTTAGTTTGAGAAGGAACTGTGTCTTCTCCTCAACCGGCACTTCGAACGGGTCCTTCTCGAATGAGCTTTTCCACGAAGTAACGACCTTTGGTGTCGGCACCATTTCGATCTTCTTCCGCTGGAACGCCGAGTTTGCTTTCGCGATATCTACGGCCTCTTTCGTCACACGCTGAACTTCGTCAGCGGTAACCAGAGGGCTCGCTGCAAATCCCCACGTGCCTTTCACCAGCACGCGAACTCCGAAACCGAAGTTCTGTCCGCTGGATACGTTCTGGACTTGCCGCTCGCGGGTTGAGACAGCTTCCAGGCGATAGCGGTTTATCCTGATGTCGGCGTACGTTGCACCGAGCTTCTTCGCCGTCGCGAGGGCCGCG
>JBKJOR010000264.1:0-6526 GCA_046595575.1 Pyrinomonadaceae bacterium
CGAAACGATTCGCAGTCGCGACCCTTCCCGACTGACAACCGACTACTGGATCCGATACGCCTTTGCACCCCAAACGACGACGATCGTACCTTGAAGTGAATTCGCTATCGACTTCAAGCCACCCTCGAGCCGCTCAAACTCCGCTGTTCCGCGACGGACGTTTATAGTCGGCCGGCCCTGAAATGTCGTGTCGTACCAGACACCCTGCTTCCGTTCAAACGTCTTTCCGCTTACAACTTTTCGTCCTGACGAGCCGTCTTCGTCGCGCGGTGCAGCTTTCTTCGCCGCAGCGCGGCGGTCCATGTTTTCGACCTGAGCATTGTACTGGCTTTCGTTATTCCGCATCGGCCCGCTCTGGGCCGGAATGTTTGGAAGCGATCGCTGTCTGAGCATCGCATCGTTCTTCGCCTGATCCTGGAGCGCTACACCCGACGATTTATCTTCCTCTTTCATTTTCGCGA
Source organism: Pyrinomonadaceae bacterium (assembly GCA_046595575.1). Lineage (GTDB taxonomy): Bacteria > Acidobacteriota > Blastocatellia > Pyrinomonadales > Pyrinomonadaceae > OLB17. The sequence goes on from JBKJOR010000264.1 coordinate 462, forward strand.
GATCCTCGCGCTCCCTCACATCTTTAGCTTCCGGTCGAGCCCCAGCCGCGGCGGCCGCCGGAGGAGGAAGCGGCGATGCCACAGAGTCGGCGGACGACAATCCGTCAGTAGCGAAGTTGTTTTCACTGCTCGCCCGTGGTCCGGCTATCCCGGTTTCGATACTACGCGTCGCGGCGGTCGCCGAATTCGAATTGGCCGTTAATGTTCCGCCGGTGGTCGCGACATTAGCAGCTGCGTTTGCCGTACTATTCGTTTCCGCCAATTCGCTTTCGACTTGAAAGTTCGGGCCGCCCTGCGTCGAAGGTTCGGGCGCCTGCGAAACCGTCACTGCGTCCTGCTTACCCGAATTCTGTATTACGGTGAAGGCCAGGAACCCACCGAAAACGAGCACGAGGCTTCCCATCAGATACGCCAGATTCGGGAAGAGAAAGAGTTGCTTATACCATGGCAGAGCGCGCTCCGCGATCGTGATCGCGCTCAGCGAGGCCGCGGCATCCGGCGCCACTTCCGCGTTCATGACAAGAAGATTCGAGAGAATTTTTCGACACCTGTCACAGTCCGCCAGATGCGTCATCTGCAGCGCCCGTGCTTTTTCGGGCGTCGCATTTTCGGCGAAGGCGGACAGCTCATCTGCGTCAAGATGCAGCGACGAGTTATCGCCCACCAGTACGGGGCCGTCACGCTGCGCCTTTCGCAGAAGAGTGTCTATTTCTTTGTCGAAATCAACTTCCATTTTTCCCGTAGGACAGACTGTTAGTCTGTCCATCTTGTCCGTTGCTCGCGTAATCGCCCGTCGGCGTTATCGTGGACGGACTAACAGTCCGTCCTACTTTACGGAACGCTTTAAAACCATATATCTTGCAGCATCGTCAGCGTAAGCAAGGCGGCAAACAGTTTCTCAACGCTAATTCCAAGTTTCGATGCCGTTTCGCTTAGGTATCGTTTGACCTCACTTTCACTCCAACCATGCTGACGGTGCAATTCCTTCTCGACTGACTTCCTGATCTCGCTCTGTATCCGGACCACTTTACGACTCGCCGTCGCTTCGTGATAACCGAACATGACACCGATCTCCTTAAGCTTAAGATCGTCGAAATAATAGAGCTTCATGACCAGCCTGTCCTCAGCCTCAAGCGAGTCGATCGCATGCTTGAGGGCGAGCGAAACATCGCGCGTCGTCTGCTCGTTCGTCAGAAGATCTTCAGGATTATCTGCATGATGGAGGACAAGTTCGTTGCCGCTGTGGTTCGACGCGTCTTCCGCGAGGTTTTCAAATTCGCGGTTCTCTTCGATCTGAACAAAACGCGATTGCTTTCGATATTCGTCGATCGCAAGCTGCGAGACGACGGCCCGGAGCCATCCGGCGAGCGAGCCGCGGCCTGAGTAGTACGCAAGCTTGCTCTTTCTATTTCCAGCGGCATCCTGCCGCAAACCATAAAGCTCTGCCCAGATCGAGCTGGCGAGATCTTCAGCATCGTCGTTGTTCGACGAGATCTTTCTCGCGGCAGACTTTACCGTCGAGTCGAAATTGGCGACAAGATATTCCCACGCCTTCTCGTCCCCTTTCTCGCACGCGACGATCAGGCAAAGATCGTCGGCCCGGATCTCATCGATGAACTGCTTGATCGCGTTCCGGTCGGGGGTAGCACTATCGTTGAAGAGATATTTCCCGAGCCCCGATTCGACGCGCGGGCGGATATCGTCCGCCGACAGACCGCGCGAGTCAGCCGCACGCGCTATAAGCAGCGAGATAGCTTCTTCGACAGTCTGTTGATGTTTAGGCGGGACGACACTCATCGTAGATCGGAGAGAAGTTTAGCACTGGTTTGATGTGGCTTGTAACGGTTGCGTTCGTCGGTGAAGTTTATTTGCTCGGCAAACAAAGCTCCCCTCCTTGTTTAGGAGGGGTGGCAACCGCTTCGGTTGACGGGGTGGTAGTTCGGAAAGAATCTAGATTCTTACCTCCTAGGCTCCCCTCCTTGTTTAGGAGGGGTGGCAACCGCTTCGGTTGACGGGGTGGTAGTCCTGGAAGAATCTGATTCTTACTTAACTACCACCCCGCCTCCGCAAAGCCTCCGGCACCCCTCCTAAACAAGGAGGGGAGCTTTCTGATCTCTACTTCAAGTGTTTATGCAAAAACTTGATGATCTTGTACCCATCAAGATAAACCCACGGTTTTTCGCCGAGGGTGTAATGGCCGCATGGGATCGCGGCTTTGCTGTGTTTGATCTTATGCCGGCGTAATGCACGCATCGTTTCGCGGGAAAGATCGACCGGGAAGCTGAGGTCGTAGAGTGTGTAGATGTAGCGCTGCGGCCGCGGGGCCTGAGCCGCCAGTTTCTCCATGTACGCCATAGGTGAAACGGGCTTCCAGTATTCGCGAAGCTCGTCGAGATCCAATCGATCGCCGAAGCCTTCGCGGACATGATAGGTCGACAACCCGTGCCAGACGACATCCGCCATGTAACCCGATACGTGATTGAATACAGCGGCGTTGATCAGCGGATCATGGACGAACGCAAGAAACGCGACGCACGAACCGATACTCGTTCCGACGACCCCAACCTTCTCGTACCCTTGTTCGCGCAGCCATGCAACCGCCGCACGCGTGTCTCCGACCGCCTGATGTATCGATTGAAGCGAACGGCCTACGTTGGGTGCGACAAGATAATCCGCACGTTCGAGTTCAGGCGGCATTCGCTCTTCATGATATGGAAGCGTCAGCCGTAGGGCAGACATTCCCACTTTATTGAAAAATTTACAGAGATCGAAATATGATCCTGCCTTTGCGTTCCAGTGCGGCAGGATGATCACGGCAGCTTTCCGGTTCGTCTCGTGTGGGAAGTACGTCGCGTATGCGGTGTTGTTCTCGATCGAGGGTGTAAGGACGGCGCTCGTCCAGGTGAGTGTATGCGGCGCTCTCTTGTCGGTACCCTCCGCGTAAGCGGACGGGTTACCCACGACATCCGAGGCAACATGGGTAGACCCATCCGCTGACGCGGACGGTACTGACCCGTGGTCCCGCCGGCTCAGGTGAAAATCATCGGTCGGCGCTACAGCGAAGTACTCATCACTGTTGGCAAGTACCTGCGCGGAATGTTCACGGAATATTTCATGCGGATCAGCGGCGTCGCGCTCATGGCCAATGAACTCCGTCCCCCATTCGAACGGACGCACAACGCGATTGTCGTTGAGCAATGCGAGTTGCCGCTCGCGTTTGTGCATGTATCGTCTGAGCATGTCGCAAAACAATTTTGCCGCGGATCTGCGCGGATGACGCGGATAAGCCTTCAGATCAGATCCGCGTACATCCGCGTAGATCCGCGGCAGAAACTTCTTCTAAGCCGCAGCAGCCTTGGCCTTTTGCATGACCTGTTCGTAGAAGGAAATATACTGCGGAATGATCTTGTCCGAACCGTACCGCTGAATCGCAAGCTCGCGGCCCTTTTCGCCAAACGCACGGCGGAGCTCTTCATTACCAAGCAGTCGGATCGTATCTTCGCTCATCTTTGCGACATCACCGATATCACTTAGATAACCGGTCTCGCCTTCGGCGACCACTTCGGGAATACCTCCGATACGGGTCGCGATCACTGGCACTTCGCAAGCCTGCGCCTCGAGCGCCGCGAGACCGAACGATTCGAGTTCCGACGGAAGGAGAAACACGTCGGCAACGCCGAGATAGTCGGCGATGTTTGCCTGCTTTCCGACGAACGAAACGTTCCCATTCAGGTTCAGTTGCTCGGCCCTGTAATACGTCGCGGATCGTTCGGGACCATCCCCGACCATCACGAGCCGCGCGTTCACACCCTTCGCCCGAACCTTAGCGAGGATCTCGACACAATCGATCGCACGCTTGACCGGGCGGAAATTCGAAACGTGAACCAGCAATTGCTCGCCATTCGGTGCGAGCTCCGCACGCAGGGGCGATTCGGGCTGCCGCTTGTAATGCAGTCCGCAAATAAAATTCGGAATAACCTCGATCTCGTCAAAGTCGAATGTCTCGATCGTCGCCTGTTTGAGAAATTTCGATACCGCGGTAACCCCATCCGACTGCTGCAGCCCGTAGCGGGTGATCGGCAGGTAAGACCTGTCTGCACCGACAAGTGTAATGTCAGTTCCATGCAGTGTCGTGATCACCGGAACGTATCGCTTTTGCTTGATCGATTCGCGTGCGAGGATCGCGCTGATCGAGTGCGGGATCGCGTAATGAACATGCAGCAGATCGAGTTTTTCGGCGCGTGCGACGGTGGCCATCTTTGTCGCAAGTGCAAGATCGTATGGCTGATGCTCGAAGAGCGGGTACGACATCATTTCCACCTCGTGAAAATGGATCCGGTCGTTTAATTCGGTAAGCCTCGTGTGGAGTACCGACGAGATGAAATGGACGTTGTGGCCCCGCTCAGCAAGGTCGCGCCCGAGTTCCGAACCGACAATGCCGCTCCCGCCGTAGGTCGGATATACAGTGATTCCGATATTCATAAGCTCGGGATAATCGTAGCACGTAGAGTTAGCGAAAAATAATGAGAGGTCTGGCTGTGGGGGGTATTAACCGCGGATGACGCCGATCAAAAGATGCGATAGGCGTCGATGAATAGCGTTTCATACGATCCGGTTTATTCGTGATAGCTGAAAATTGGTATCTGACAACTAATGACGGATTGCGTTATCAGTTATAAGCTATCAGTTATCAGTTATTCCGAAGCAATCGTATCGAAACCATGAACACCGACAAATTCCGCATCAGCGAAGGCACCAAGCTCGATCTAAACGAGCACCCGACCGATTTTACGGGCGATTATACCGACAAAGACGAGGCTTCGGAAGATCTGAAGAAAAACGTCGAACGGCTCGGCGAACTGCAGGATGTTTTGTACGCTGAGGACCAGCGATCACTCCTGATCATCTTTCAGGCAATGGACGCCGCGGGAAAAGACGGGGCGATCAAACACGTCATGAGCGGGATCAATCCACAGGGCGTGTCGGTCGTTTCTTTCAAACAGCCGAACGACGAAGAGCTCTCGCACAACTTTCTTTGGCGATGTGCTAAGAACGTTCCGGAGCGGGGACGGATCGGGATATTCAACAGGTCGCATTACGAAGAGGTCCTCGTTGTCCGAGTGCATCCGCAGATCCTCAACAGCCAACACCTGCCGGACGAGCTGAAAAACGATAAAAAGATCTGGGAAACGCGCTTTGAGCAGATACGAAACTTTGAAAGCACGCTTGTTCAGAACGGAACACAGATCCTGAAATTCTTTTTGCACATATCAAAAAAAGAACAAAAGAAGCGTTTTCTGGCGCGCATTGAGGAGACCGAAAAGAACTGGAAATTTTCAATGGGCGACGTGAAAGAACGCGGGCATTGGGACGATTATATGAAAGCTTACACCGAGGCGATCGGGTCGACATCGACCAAAGAAGCTCCGTGGTATATCATCCCCGCGGACAAGAAATGGTTCGCGCCTCTGGCGGTTTCCGAAGTGATCAAGCAGAAGCTCGAGGCGATGAAGCTCCAGTACCCGGTCGTTTCGGCCGAACACAAGTCGGAACTGGCAGAGGCGAAGAAGATGTTGGAGGCAGAATAACCAAACTCCCCTCCTTTCCTAGGAGGGGTGGCATCCGCTTCGGATGACGGGGTATTATGACAATGAACGACGACGGTTTGTTGAAGCGTTCGGAATTAGGATCATAAGGTTCGACAATGACGTGGTGTCCAAGTTCGCCGAGGTAGTCATCGAGCGAGTGCGATCTTGTTTTTGTTGGAATAGCTTGGAGTAGTGCTGTGAAAGAGCACCACCCCGACCTCGCAAAGCCTCGGCCACCCCTCCTAAGACAGGAGGGGAGTCGATCCCCAAACTCCCCTCCTGTCCTAGGAGGGGTGGCATCCGCTTCGGATGACGGGGTGGTGATCTCTTAACCCCCCTCCTGTCCTAGGAGGGGTGGCAGCCGCCTCGGATGACGGGGCATTATGACAATGAACGACGACGGTTTGTTGAAGCGTTCGGAATTAGGATCATAAGGTTCGACAATGACGTGGTGTCCAAGTTCGCCGAGGTAGTCAT
>JBKJOR010000286.1:0-6426 GCA_046595575.1 Pyrinomonadaceae bacterium
GTCCCGGACCATTACCGGAAATCGACATTGAATCGTACACAAGTTAGCGGGATGACCACACTATAAAGCAAAACCGGACGACCGCAAACTCAGTGCGGGGCCGCTGATGTATAAGCGATATTTTTGGGGAAAGAGGGACAAGGGACGAGGGACGAGGGGACAAGGGAAAAGGGACAAGGGACGAGGGACAGGGGACGAGGGACAAGGGACGAGGGTAGCGTCTAGCCCAGCTCTTGTCGAAGCCATGCCCTCGCGATCTGCCAATCTCGTCGGATCGTGGCACGTGATACGCCGAGGAAGTCGGCTGCCTCGTCGAGCGTCATGCCGCCGAAGTATTTAAGCTCGACGATGCTCGCTTGTCGCTCGTCAAACGTGGCAAGTTTTTTCAAAGCCTCATCGAGGGCAACCAGGTCAATCGGCTGACGATCGGATGAAACGACGATTGTCTCATCGAGCCTAAGCGTTTCGTTCTCACCGCCACGCTTATCGCGCGTTCTGCTTCGCGCGTGATCGACAAGTATTCGACGCATTGCCTGGGCGGCGACCGCGACGAAGTGATTACGGTCGTGCCATTCGATCTCCCGCTTATCGACAAGTTTTAAGAACGCTTCGTGAACCAGTGCGGTTGGCTCAAGCGTATGCTCGCGGCGTTCGTTTTTAAGATAGGCGGCGGCACGCCGTCGCAGATCCTCGTAGACATGATCGATCACGCGATCGAGCGCCCCTTCGTCACCTTGCCTCCATCGCTGAAGGAATCCGGTGATCTCGGCAGATTTGTGCGAGCCATCATTCATCTCGCCCGATTTTACAACAGCTTGCCGCTCCTGTATCCAGCCGGCCAAAAGAAAACTGACCCTGTCGAAGGTGATTTCTCGCTTATAGGTCAAAGCCGACATCGTTACGAGATCGTTGGATCAAGGCGTTTTGGAACCGGCAAGGCGGAAGTGAGGCGGAGGCCCGGGCAATTGAAGCGGACAGGTTTCGCCGTCGCACGTTTCCTGATAATCTCTTGATGTTTTACCTATCCATAAACCGAACACGGGTGCAAATCCGATGACCGCTGACAGGTGGCAAAAGATAAAGGAGCTGTTTTCCGCCGCACAGGGCCAGCCCGAGGATGAGCGCGCGGAGCTACTGACTCGGGCCTGCGGCGGCGATGCCGAATTGAGAAGCGAGGTCGAGAAGCTGCTTGGATCGCACGTCGAAGATTCGTTTCTCGAACACTCCGCAACGAAGGATCTCGGCGAGCTAATCAGTTTTGAGTTCAGCGATGCGGCGGATGTTCTTGTGTCGATGGACGCTCCGCAGCGGCTCGAACCGGGTGCCACGCTTAACGACCGGTATCAGATCATCCGCCTTCTGGGACGCGGGGGAATGGGCGAGGTCTATCTTGCGATCGATTCGCGTATAAATCGGAATGTAGCAGTCAAACTTTTACATCCTGATCTCGTCTCGAACAAAGAGAGCTTGCGGCGATTCGCTCTTGAGGCCCAGGCCGTGTCGGCTCTCAATCACCCCCACATCATGACCATCTACGACTTCGAGACGGTCGGCGAGGGAACGATCTTCATTGTCGCTGAGTACGTTGACGGTCGAACTCTGAACAATCATATCGGCGAGATCGATGTTGAAAAGGCCCTCGACATCGGTATCCAAGTCTCATCGGCGCTCGCCGCCGCGCACCAAGCCGGAATCACGCACCGAGACATCAAACCGGAAAATATAATGGTGAGGCCCGACGGCTATATCAAAGTTCTGGACTTTGGCCTCGCGAAACTTACACAGCAGCGGACGGCGTCGACGAGCGGAAGCTCAGAAGACCAGACCCAAGCTCTGCCGCGTACCAAGCCGGGAATGATCATGGGTACCGCCGCGTATATGTCCCCGGAGCAGGCCCGTGGTCTGCACGTTGACGCGAGGGCCGACGTCTGGAGTCTTGGCGCAGTCCTCTATGAAATGCTGACGGGATTTCGGCCGTTCACTGGCGATACCCAGGCAGACGTTATCGTCGCGGTTTTGCTCAGTTCTCCTCCGCCTGTAACACGGTCACGACCGGGTTTGCCTGCGGAGTTGGATACGATCGTCGCGAAAGCTCTGGCAAAAGACGTCGCGAGCAGATATCAGACGATCGAACAGGTGCGAATTGATCTAGAGAGAGTCAGAAAGCAAATCCATTTCGATGAGAGTTTCGTCCGGTCGGGGGAAAGCGAGGCAGCAAGTTGGGACCCGACAGAGGCTGCGACGATTCTCTCGGCCCCCGGCAAAGGTGTGAAGACCGCTGGCGACCCAGTGCGTCCGACGGACGGAGGCGGTGATGAAGAGGTCAATGGCGGCGTTCAAGAGTCACGCTCGCTGTTAGGCGCCACCGGTGAGAACCGGACGCTGCGCTCGGTGTTCATTGGTTCCACTCTCGTAGTATTACTTTCTTTAGCCGGATATTTCGCCTTCCTTTCCTCCGGGAGAGCGCAGCAAATCGATTCGATCGCCGTTCTACCCTTTGCGAATTTGAGCGAGGATCCGGACCTTGCTTATCTCTCTAACGGTCTCAGTGACACGTTGATCGATCGGCTTTCGCAACTCCCGCAGCTCAAGGTTATTTCGCGCGGCTCGAGCTCTAAGTTTCGGGACCGATATCTGGATCCGGGCAGCGTAGCGTCCGAACTCGATGTGCGAGCAATCGTAACCGGGACCGTCTCGCGGGACGGAGATTATCTAGCCGTCAGATTCGATATCACCGACACGGCGGAAAATACTCAGCTTGGCGGAGGTCAATTCAGGCGAAAGGCGGGCGACCTCGTCAGTATCCAAAACGAGATCGCTCAAACGGCAATCGAGCAGTTACGTCTGAAGCTTACAGACGCGCAGTCGAGGCGGATGGTGGACAGCGCGACCGAGAATTCTGACGCTTATCGTTACTATCTAAGCGGTCTCGTGGAGCTGAACGGGCCGCTCTTCGTACGGAGCAAAGCTCTCGAGTATTTCGAACGCGCCGTTGCTCTTGATCCGGAATACTCAGCCGCATATGCCGAAATGGCTTGGGTATATTACTCGCAGGCGATGGGCAGCAGCGATCCGCGCGAAATAATGCCGAAAGCCCGGACGGCGGCGGAGCGGGCTTTGGCATTAGATCCAAATTTGGCAAAAGCCCATGTCGTGCAGGCGATGGTGAAGGAACACGAATTCGATTGGAACGGAGCCGAAACCGAGTACAAACGCGCGATCGACCTAAGTCCGAACCTGGATTTCGCCCGGAATAATTACGCGTTCTTCCTTTCAGTGATGGGTCGCCAGGACGAGGCTCTCGCTGAGCTTGAACAGCAGAGGATCCGTGACCCGATCAATCGGCGCCTTCTGCTGCTGCAAAAAGGTATCATCCTTACTCAGGCAAGACGCTTCGACGACGCGCTACATGCGTATCAGGAGGCTCAGGCCGCAGACCCTGCAAAGGATATCCCCAACTTTGCGCTGGGATATGCATATGCCGGAAAGGGGTTGTACAGCGATGCCGCTGACTATTACAGAAAGTCTGTTGGGCTACTTGGCGGCGAAGAGAAATACAGTCAGCCTCTTGTCTACCTGGCGGCAACCTATGCCAAAATGCCCGAAAAGCGGGCCGAGGCCCGAGCAATCTTAAAAAGGATCGAGACGATGGAACAGTATTCTTCCCCGGCGCTGTTAGCGGTCGCTTACTCGTCGCTTAGTGAGAATGACAGGGCGATGGAGTTACTCGAGCAGGCATACATCAAACGCGATCTGCTGCTCCGGTTCATCGGTACGGGATATGAGTATGACGGCCTTCGCCGTGATCCTCGCTTTATCGACCTGACGAAGCGCATCGGTCTCGCAAAATAGTTGGGCGATCGGGTAAAAATTTATGGAGAACGAGTTTAAAGTTCAGTTTCGCGGCGATCATGTTCACGTCGAACTCGAGCCGGATTTTACGGACCAGCCGGAGCGACGTGATGAATTCTGGAAGATATTGCGGGCGGCCTGTGAGAAACACACGTCCCGGCGGGTGCTGATCGAAGGCTTTGTCCCGAGAGGCGAACGAGACGCGGCCGACGTGATCGAAGCCGGAGAAAGCACGGCGGCGATCCCGAACCTTTGGCTCGCATTCCACCTCGACGATTTTGAGCCCTCGGCGAAGAGTGAGTTGTTCGAGACGGTTGCCGCGTCGCGTGGTGTGCGTGTCAAATTTTTCTCGGACGCTGAACCCGCTCTAAAGTGGCTTCGCAGCAACGCGCCAGCTTGATTCAAAATGATCCAACGCCTCGCCACACGCGAACTAAAGACCAAATTCGGAACCTTCGCCGAGACCCTTTACTATGACGGCCAAAAGGAATCGATAGCAATCGTCATGGGTGACGTCGCGGATGGCGAGGATGTTCTTTGCCGCGTTCATTCACATTGCATCGGAGCACATGTTTTCAACAGCATCGAGTGCACATGCCGTGAGGAAATGGAGGCGGCGCAGGCCTTGATCCAACACGAAGGTCGCGGCGTTATTATCTGGCTCGACCAGGAAGGAAAGGGCAACGGCCACCTCGCATTGATGCAGAGTATTCCGTTCAAGAAAGAACTCGGTCAAGCGAAGGCATACGTAAGAGCGGGGTATAAAGACGACGCACGAAGCTACACGCCGGCGGCGCACATTCTGGCGGAATTAAAAATTAAGTCGATCGTCTTGCTCGCAAACTCCAAAGCGAAGGCCGACGAACTTCGGAGCGAGGGCGTTACGGTTTCATCAACCAGAATGCTTTTGAATCGGCCTCGTTAATCGAATTGAACAGTACAGAATAGGACGAAGAATCGATCGCGCAGATGTAAGACCCGACTCAGACTCGAAAGACTCAATAGACTCGACCGACTCGATAGACTCGAGAAGCATGATCTACGTAGACAAATCTCTATCCCAGAAACTGGAGCGAACCGAAGCACGAGCCAACGCCGACGTAGTGGGGACACATGCCCGGCTCGAGCCGGACAGCGGAGCGACCTGGATCGATGTCGCCGGTACGTATGCGATGTTCGACGGCATTGAATCGCCGTGCACGCAGACATTCGGGTTGGGGTTGTTCGGCGAGATCGGCAACGCAGAAATGGAGAAACTTGAAGCCTTTTTTATTGAACGAGGTGCTCCAGTTTTCCATGAAGTTAGTCCGATGACCGATCCGGCGTTGATGGAGCTTTTGAATGCACGCGGCTACAAACCCATTGAGGTGACGAGTGTAATGTTTCGTGAACTGGAGCTCGGCGGGCCGGATCCAGGCGGGAGAAAATTAACACCGGGACTTAAGACAAGGATCATCGAAGAAGACGAAGCAGAGCTTTGGGCGGCGACCTCTGCCGCCGGCTGGGCAACTGAAATGGAAGGTCTCGCGGACTTCATGCTCGGTTTCGGACGCATCAGCGCTCGCTGTCAGGGCGCGCATCCATTCCTGGCCGAACTCGACGGGCAGGCCGTCTCGACTGGAATGCTATTCATCTACGATGACGTTTGCATGCTGGCCGGAGCAAGCACTACACCGGAAGGTAGGAATAAGGGTGCGCAAAATGCATTGCTTGCGGCCCGATTGGCATTCGCTGCGGAGCGTGGATGCAGTTTCGCGATCATGGGAGCCGCGCCGGGAAGCCAGTCTCAAAAGAATGCGCAGAAGAACGGATTCAGCATTGCGTACACTCGCACGAAATGGCATCTGGCGACGTGATGTTGCATCGCGAATGCATTCGCACGAAATGACTTTTGACCGTATAATCGACCGCGTTCATCCCTACGTCCCGACAATGTATGATGCGATGCCCTGAGTGCCGCCGCGACCGCTGCGACGACAGCCTCAGTTTCTGTCTCGATGATAGAACTACGTTTTTTTCGATGGAGCCGCGGCCCCCGAACGCCTGGCAGGATCGCTCGTCTGTCTCTCAACTCGCAACATCGAACCGTTGCTTGAGCCGCTTCAATGAACCCGAACGTCTTAAAGGTTGACCCGGCTCAATATAGCCAACCTAGGAATTTATGAAATGGATTTGTCTATCGTTCGTTCTTGTTCTGATCGCATCGTCGGTGTCTTCGACGTTTGCGCAGGGTTCCAATACTCCTAGCCCGTACTTGTTTGTATGGGCAGGCGATAGCGATGGGAAGGATTCCGATTTCCTTGCGGTTATCGATGCTCGTCCCGGAGCGTCGAGTTACGGCGAGATCATCGCTACACTTCCTGTCGGGGCAAACGGAACGTATCCACACCACACCGAGTATGAGTTTCCATCGAACGCGCATCTGTTCGCGAACGGATGGGGAGCCGGACAGACGTTCATCATCGATCTGCGGGATCCAAGAAAGCCGAAGCTTGCCGGACAGTTCAAGGACTTAGTGGAGTACGGATTTCCGCACAGCTACGCCCGGCTCCCGAACGGTAACGTCCTCGCGAC
>JBKJOR010000331.1:0-10380 GCA_046595575.1 Pyrinomonadaceae bacterium
CGCAGCGTATCCCGCATACCCGCGGACGACACTCGAACATCGCAGATGCGAATGACGCGACGGCTCGCCATCATCGGCAGTTGCTCGGCCGCCGCGAGTGCCGCCGCCAGATTGCCATCCGTATTCAGAGAGTACTCAGTCTCGTTGAAGTCGCGTAACTCGCCGGTGGTAAAGCTTCGGTCACAAATTGTTTTAAGTGCGAGGTCGCGGAGGTAGGTCTCAGCACCGAAGAGAACGTACACCGGCTTGATCTCATGCCGGCGGAGGCTCTGTCGTAGATCGTCTCTTGTAAGGATCGCCACTATTTCTTCTCTTCCTTAACGCCGATCCCGTTTACTATCGCCGAAACTACCGACTCCGAGAATGCACGTGCGATCCGATCGACCGCAGGGTCTTCCTCGTTGAAAAACGAACGCGGATCTTCGGAGAATTCGAACGAGTCGCGAAATACAAAATTCTGATTGTCGTAAAGTATCGTTCCCTCTTTCAGGTCGCGGATAGTTACCGCCGAGACGATATTTACTTCGTAAACGCGTGCCCGGCCTTCGCGGTCAAGCAAAACGCCGCCGAAGGTAAAATCCCGTATGGTGCCCTCGACGACAGCGTCGGCACCCGTCGTCGAACCCTGTACCTTCAAGCCGTTTCCGCGGCGGATGATCTCGCGCGACACGGCCTCTGTAAATCTCGACGCTACACGATAACGGAGCCCGCGTGCCTCGGTCTGAAAGGCTGGCACCGCGATCTTACGTATGTTTTTTGGCAAGCCGGAATTGGTAACGGGTTTATAGCAATCCGTAAAACCGGTAACCATCAACAGGGTGAGGCAGACGAATGACAATCTAATAAACTTCATAACTCGTGCCTTATTGCTTCAACGGTCCTGACCATCTCAACGGTTTCCGCCACATCGTGAACCCGCAAGATCTTTGCACCGTTCCAGATCGCGATCGCCGCAGCGGCGAGTGAACCTCTGAGACGCTCATTGACCGGTGCATCGTCGAGGATCTTACCGAGAAATGATTTTCGCGATGCTCCGACCAGCATGGGATATTGGGGAAAGTCTGCTATGAGTCTATCAAGTTTGGCGATCAACTCTAAGTTCTGTTCAACCGTCTTTCCGAAGCCGATTCCGACATCGAGAACGATATGATCTTGCTCGACACCCGCCGCCTCCGCTTTCTCCAGCGAACTACGAAAGCTAGTACAAACATCCGCCAGGATATCGGCAACAGGCTCTTGCGTATGCATCGTTTCAAATTCACCGCGTGAATGCATCAGGATCAGCCCGGACTTACTCCGCGCTGCAACTTCTGCGATCCGCGCGTCAAATCGAAGCCCGGAGATGTCATTGATGATCTCCGCTCCGGCCGCAATGGCTGCCTCTGCAACCTCGGCCTTGCTCGTGTCGATCGATGCGGGAATGTCGAACCGTTTGGTGATCGCTTGAATCACAGGGACGACTCGATTGATCTCTTCATCGACCGAAACCCGCTCGCTCCCCGGCCGTGTCGATTCCCCGCCGATGTCGATAATGTCCGCACCGTCGCCAACAAATCTTTCCACCTGCCGAACTGCCTCATCGACACTCGCGATCTTACCGCCGTCCGAGAAACTATCTGGCGTGACGTTCATGATTGCCATTACCAGTGTTCGTTCGAGCGATATTTCTCTACGCAATGTGAGCCAGCAGTTCTTCATTCGACCTGAGGGAACGCATCTTGGGCGACCTACATGAAAAGTTACATGACCCCGTCGCAAACTAAAAAGGGACGAAGGCCATAACCTTCATCCCTCATCCTTCTGCCTTCATCCTTCGATTACGCCGTCGCCGGATTGTTCGGTGTTATCGGCGGGAGGATCGGCTTCTTGAAGCGACTCTTCTTTTCTTCGGTCTCGGCCGTTCCGTCATCGTCCGTCGTTGCCGGTTTCGGATCATCGCCGTTGACCGGAAGACCGGCGATAACGCGACGGATCTGAGCACTGTCGAGAGATTCGTGTTCGAGCAATGCATCGACCAAGCGCTCCATCGAGTCGCGATTGTCTTCAAGGATCTTTGTCGCTCGAACATACTGCTCGGAGACGATTCGCTTCACCTCGATATCGATCTTGATCGCCGTGTCTTCGGAGAAATCACGGTGCTGTGCGATCTCACGGCCGAGAAAGATCTGTTCTTCCTTTTTACCGAATGCCAGCGGACCGAGATCCGACATTCCGTACTGACAAACCATCGCACGAGCAAGCTCGGTTGCTTTCTCGATATCGTTCGAAGCACCCGTAGTGATACGGCCGATAAAGAGTTCTTCAGCAATGCGTCCGCCCATTGAGTTGGCGATCATCGCTTCGAGCTCTTCCTTCGTTCGACCGAGAACATCCGCTTCCGGAAGAAAGAATGTTACGCCGAGCGCTCGTCCGCGCGGGACGATCGTCACCTTGTGAACGGGATCGCTCTCCGGAATGTTCATTCCGACCAGCGCGTGACCCGCTTCGTGGATCGCCGTCAGCCGCTTTTCTTTATCCGAGATCACCATGCTGCGGCGCTCAGGACCCATCAGCACCTTGTCCTTTGCGAACTCAAGATCGTGCAGGGTGACGACCTTCTTGTTCATTCGAGCAGCGATCAATGCCGCCTCGTTGACGAGGTTTGCGAGATCCGCACCGGTGAACCCAGGCGTGCCGCGAGCGATGACGTTTACATCGACGCCTTCGTCGAGCGGTATCTTCCGCGTATGAACTTTTAGGATGCCTTCCCGTCCGCGGACGTCCGGGTACGAAACTACGACCTGTCTGTCAAAACGTCCAGGTCGAAGCAGTGCGGGATCGAGCACGTCCGGTCTATTGGTCGAGGCCATCAGGATCACACCGTCGTTCGATTCAAAACCATCCATCTCGACCAGCAACTGGTTGAGTGTCTGCTCACGCTCGTCGTGTCC
Source organism: Pyrinomonadaceae bacterium (assembly GCA_046595575.1). GTDB lineage: Bacteria > Acidobacteriota > Blastocatellia > Pyrinomonadales > Pyrinomonadaceae > OLB17. The sequence goes on from JBKJOR010000331.1 coordinate 2,931, forward strand.
ACCACCGAGCCCGGCTCCGCGATGACGTCCGACAGCGTCGATCTCGTCGATAAAGATTATGCACGGAGCATTTTTCTTGCCTTGCTCAAAAAGATCGCGGACGCGGCTCGCACCGACACCGACGAACATCTCGACAAAGTCGGAACCCGAGATCGAGAAGAACGGTACGTTGGCTTCACCGGCGACTGCCTTCGCGAGCAATGTCTTGCCGGTTCCCGGAGGTCCCATCATCAGGACGCCTTTCGGGATCTTTCCGCCGAGCTTTTGAAATTTTTGCGGATCTTTTAGAAATTCGATTATTTCCTGCAGCTCTTCCTTGGGCTCATCAACACCGGCGACGTCTTTGAACGTTACCCGCTTCTGCTGGTTGTTGAGTAGCTTTGCCTTCGACTTGCCGAAGCTTAGAGCTTTATTTCCGCCGGCCTGCATCTGTCGCAAGGTAAATGCAAGGAATCCGATCAACAGAAGGAACGGCAATGCCTGGATGAGGATCAGCCAACCGAGGCCGCTCGAGGACTCTTCCTCGTTCGTCACGATCTTGGAGCTCGTGTTTTGCTTATTAAACTCGTTGACCGTATTCGCGAGAAGCTCCCGCGTCGGGTCACTTCCGATTCGAGTGACAAATTTATTGCCGCTCAAATCCGTAAATTCGACGCCTGACTGCTTGAACAAGGCTTCCTTAAATTCCTTGTTCTCGATGCGGGTGACCGCCATGTCAATACTTAGGTCCTGCGCCGGTTTCGTCTGTCTGCTCTGCAAAAACCAAACGAACGAGAGCGCACCCGAAATTATCACCAACCACAACAGAACCTGTTTTGCTTTAGAACTCAATTTGTAGCCTCCAAATCCACTTTCATCCAAGTAAGACGTTTCCCAATGCGATTGGATGAAAGTTACCAAACGCGAGTTGTTCCGTAATAAAGGCCTAATGCGGCCGGAACGCCAATCGTCGATTGTAGTTCTCGGGCGGTCATTTTTCAACCTTTATGTTGGAGAAACTCAGTCGTCCCCCATGCTTGCTGATCCTTCCGCCGCTCGGCAATTCAACCGTTTTTCCACTTTTCCGGCTCAGAACCAAACGCTCGACGGCCTCGATATGTTTCAACTCGATCGAACGCAGGTTGCCGCGTTTGACCCGGAGCCAGAAGCGAATCTCGGAATAGAGTTTTGCCCGGGGCAGATCCTTTATATCCTCAAGCAAAAGCACGTCCGTCGCTCCTGAATTCGCGTCCGCGCCGGTTTCGGATTTTGCGTGATCGAGCAGGAGATCGGCGGTGTTGGCGAGCGTCGATACGATCCTCGGGTTGATCTCGGCCAGTAGCGGCAGTACCGCGTTTCGGATCCGAACCCGAGTGAAGGTCTCATCGGCATTCATCGGGTCGGTGCGGATGTCGATCTTATGATCCAAGCAATATTTCACGGTATCGTCCCGAATTGCCCACGACATGAGTGGTCGGACGAGCAGGACGCCTTCATCCAGTTTCCTGACCCGCCGCATCCCGGCCAACCCTACCGACCCGCTACCTCGAATAAGATTTAACAGCAAGGTTTCCGCCTGGTCGTTCTTTGTATGCCCGGTGAGGACGCTAAAGGCACCGTTCGCGGACGCGACACCCGAAAGAAACTTGTAGCGAGCGTCGCGTGCGTTCTGTTCGAGATTACCCCTACGGACGAGCTTTCCCGCCTTCGCGACGAATTCGAAACCGTACTCATTGGAGCGATCTCGAACGAACGCCTCATCCGCGTCGCTTTCCTCGCCTCTCAAGCCGTGGTTGAAATGAGCGACGATGATTCGCAGACCTTCCAGCTTTTTCAGCTTTCCAAGTTCGTGAATAGCCGCGAGCAGACTCATCGAATCGGCCCCGCCAGACACGGCGACGACGATAGTTGCATCTCCGAAAGGCAGGTCGAGCTTTCTCCATTCGGTGATCAGGCTGCGGACAAACTTGTGCATGGATGAACTCGTTCCGGTTGCGCCCGTCGTGCGGAAAAGGTCTGCTCGTCCGGGCCGAACCAAAGGCCAGTTGCTACGCCACCGGTCCCAAGGAAAACACGGCTGCCTGTGCTTCGGGCTTTGCCCCTCGGTGTGCGGAAAAGCTTGCTTTTCCGGCCCGAACCAAAAGAACTGCGGCTACGCCGCCGGTTCCCCTAGGACTCGTCTCGCCTCCGCTAGGGCCTCCGCCACCCGCGAAAGAGACGTACCTCCGAATACTGATTTCGCGGCTAAAGTACTTTCAATACTCAACGCCTCAAAAACGTCATCACCGATTTCGGTACCGAAACGCCGCATCTCCTCGAGCGAAAGATCGTTGAGCTCGCAATTCTGCTCGGCAGCGAAAAGTACCGCGTTTCCGACCGTGTCGTGGGCGGTACGAAACGGGACCCCTTTCTTCACCAGGTAGTCGGCAAACTCGGTCGCGTTGAGAAACCCTTGAGTTGCCGCTTCGCGGGCACGATCTTCGTTGACGGAAAGGTTATCCAGTACGATCGCGGTTACATCCAAGCACGATCTTAACGTGTCCACCGTATCGAACACCGCCTCTTTGTCTTCCTGCATATCCTTGTTGTAGGCGAGGGGCAATCCTTTCATCATTGCAAGCAAAGCCGTCTGGTGGCCGAATATCCGGCCCGCTTTCCCGCGGATCAATTCGAGCGCGTCGGGATTCTTTTTTTGCGGCATCAAGCTCGATCCGGTCGAGACGGAATCGCTTAACGTTACGAAACCGAACTCCGTCGAGCAGTACAAGATAAGGTCTTCGGCCATCCGCGAAAGGTGAACCATCACGATAGCCGCAGTCCCGACAAACTCGAACGCAAAGTCGCGATCCGAAACCGCATCGAGGCTGTTGCGGGATGGGCCGTCGAAACCCAACTCTTTTGCAACAGCTTCGCGATCGATGGGAAAGCTGGTTCCGGCGAGGGCTCCTGACCCAAGAGGCAGTACGTTCATTCGACGACGCACATCCGAGAGACGGCTCCGGTCGCGGGAGAGCATTTCAAAATAGGCGAGACACCAGTGAGCCCAGAGGATCGGCTGAGCACGTTGAAGATGCGTGTAGCCCGGAAGGACGGCCTGTTCGTGTCGGCCGGCTGTGTCGAGCAGGCCACGCTGCAACGCGACGATCGCACCGTCGGTATTGTCGATCTCATCGCGGAGCCAGAGACGAAAAGCGGTTGCGACCTGGTCATTTCGGCTCCGACCCGTATGCAGTTTTTTTCCGGCGTCGCCGACGAGCGCGACAAGCTTCGTCTCGATAAATGAATGAACGTCCTCGGCGTCGCTCTCGAAAAAATCAGCGTCGTCGTGGGATCGTTCCAGCAATGAGTTCAGGGCGCCGACGATTTGCGGGACCTCTTCGGTTGTGAGCACGCCCGTGTTGACCAACCCGTTAGCATGAGCGATGCTCGCCCGGACATCCGCCGCAAAAAGTCGCCTGTCGAACCTAAACGAGTTATTAAACTCGGCGAACGTCTCGTCGGGTTTCGAGACGAAGCGTCCGCCCCATAGATTTCGTGTCTCGTTCATTTTCTAATCGCTACTTAGCAAAAAGATCGATCCCAAACTTTTCCAATATCTGTCCCCCGAGCATGACGACGACGGCAAGTGTGATTATGGCGAATGTGCCCCAACCAAGTACGTTGTAAGTCTTCGTGTTCTTGAGCTCGCCGGTTAGCTTCTCGTTATTTATCAGCAGCAGTATGAAGACAAGGATTATTGGCAAGAGTACTCCGTTGAGTACCTGAATGCCGACCAAAAGCGGAAAGATCGGAATGTTCGGAATCAACGCGACGACCGCGCCGAATACGATGAATGCGGTAAACAAACCGAAAAAGACCTTGCCGCGGCGGTAATCGAGATTCACCCCTTTCGGAATGCCGAAGGCCTCGCTGATCGCGTAAGACGTCGCGAGCGGTAACACCCCGCCGGCAAGAAGCGATGCTCCCAATAGACCAATGGCGAAAAGGGTTCCGGCCCAAACGCCGGCGACCGGTTCGAGCGCCTTTGCGGCGTCCGCGGCGCTTTGAATGTCGTGCTGGCCAATGACATAAAGCGTTGCTGCCGTCGCGATCATCATCGACACGGACATGACGTTCGAAAATATCGATCCGAAATATGCGTCGAGACGCTCCTGGCCGTAATGTTTTCGCGCTGCCCCGCGTTCAACGGTCGAGCTCTGCTGAAAGATCTGGATATACGGAGTGATCGTCGTTCCTAAAACGCCGACGAGAAGGAAAATATATTCAGACTCAAATCGGATGCTGGGGACGACGGCGCCGCGGGCAACCGCGCCCCAGTCCGGATTACCAAGTATGGCGGCAATCGGGTACGCAAAGAATACGAGCGTCATTAACAGAAATACTTTTTCGACCCTGGCGTACGAACCGAATATGACGAGATACCACAGACCGACGGCCGCGATCGGTACCGAGATGTAACGGCTTACGCCGAGCAGCTCCGACGCTGCGCCGATTCCCACAAATTCGCTAACCGTAACGCCGCCGTTGGCTACGACGATTATCGCGACAGCGAACAACGTCCATGCGATCCCGAATTTTTCGCGGATCAGATCCAGCAGACCGCGGCCCGTAGCCGCACCGAGCCGCGTGCACATTTCCTGAACGATTGCGAATGACAGTGTCAGCACGACCATCACCCAGATCATGTCGTAGCCGAATTTTGCGCCTGCCGAGCTGTACGTCGCGATGCCGCCCGCGTCGTTTCCTGCTGACGTGGCGATCAGTCCGGGACCGAGAACGAGCAGCCATTTCCAAATGCCCTTTGGTGGCAGCCGGAGCCCGCGTAGCTTAATACGCCGTCCGCGGTAATTGATGTGGATAGCCGCAGGAACGGTTGAGGGAATGTTCGGCAAGCCCGCTGATTCGATATTCGCGATCGGCTCGAGGCCTTCGACTCCCTCTTTACGACTTTTCATGAGAACACCTTGACTGAATTAAGCGCGCTGCCGGGTGCAACGACCTGACTGATGGCCGACTCTATTGTCATAGCGCCGATCAATTTTCCGTCGGGGTCTGTAACCGCCATCGCTCCTATCTGGCCAGTCATAACACGGTAGGCGGCATCGACGGAATTGTCCTGCGGGTTTAGGGTAACGACATACGGATCCATTATCTCGGAAAGTTTCTCTTCGTCTTCTGCATCCATCAGTGCGCGAAACGTGAGTGTTCCCCGAAGCGTTTTATTATTTGCACTTTCCGTAACGAAAATGACACCGATGAAGTCGCGTTCTTTCGAATGCGAACGCACCTGCTGGCGTGCTGATTTGACGGTCGTCCCGTCGCCGATGCAAAGCGTGTTGTTTATCATCACGCCGCCGACCGAATCTTCGGGATAGCGCAGAAGGTCAATGATCCGCTCACGCTGCTTCACAGGGATCAGAGTCAAATACTTTTTCATTGTAGGGACGTGAAGCCTGCCTATCAGGTCGGTGGCACGATCGGGCGACATCAATGTGAGCAGGGCAACGGCCTGCTCTTCGTGGAATTCCTCGATTACCTGTAACTGACGTTCGATGGACATTGCCTGCAGAACGAGCGCCGCCTTTTCGTCCGGTATGAGCGTCAGCAACTCGGCCGCGTGAAGATAGGGAATGTAATCGGCGATCTGGGCGATCTCGCCTGCTGGCAGGCGTCCGATCCGCATGTGATAGCCGGCACCCGAATCGACGGCCTGGGGATCGCCGCGTAAGAACTCGACATACTTCCAGTCGAACATATCTCTCTTTTTGCCGCCCCGAAACGCTCCGCGTGTTATCCGGCGGAGCATGGCGCCTAAGCCGGTGTCGACCGCTTTCAGTTCCATGCTGTCGTTCGAGACATCAAGCCTCAGGTCCGTCGCACGCGTTGTCCTACGGCTCAGAAGATCTATGATCAGGGCGTCGAGGACGTCGTGTTTCAGAAGCACCCCGACGATACCTTTCTTCTCACTCACTTTGCGTCCCGCTTTTAAATCAATGACCCGGATCTCCCGGGCGGATGAGTTGACCTCTGTGACAGCCTCCCATTCCAGGCGCAACCTGGAGCCATTAGAGGAAAAATGAATGGCCGTGACACGTGGATATTCGTCATCCAGCAGCGCAACCTCAAGATCCGTCAGCCGAGCCTTCCTTCGGTCCGCATCAATGACATTAAACTTTAGAAGCTCCGAGAGCATTGCCATAATTGCTTTCTCCAGTGGGCGATTGTAATTTTATTTACTTTAATGGTTTGCGGTTCGAAAAGCATTTTGGGAACGTAAAACTTGATGATCAAAAAGATAAATAAGATCGTTCTCGCGTACTCCGGCGGCCTTGATACGTCGGCGATGCTGCTTTGGCTTAAGGAAACTTACGGATGCGAGGTCGTGTGTTACTGCGCCGATGTAGGCCAGGGTGACGAGCTGGCCGGCCTCGAAGAGAAGGCGAAGGCGACCGGAGCGTCAAAGCTTTACGTTGAAGATCTGCGCGAAGAATTTGTCCGCGATTTTGTCTGGACAGCCGTTAAGGCGAACGCGCTTTACGAAGGCGTCTATCTTCTCGGAACATCACTCGCCCGCCCCGTGATCGCAAAGCGGCAGATCGAGATCGCGCAACAAGAAGGTGCCGATGCAGTCGCCCACGGTGCGACGGGAAAGGGCAATGATCAGGTGCGATTCGAGTTGACCTATTACGCGCTCCAGCCGGATATCACGGTCGTCGCACCGTGGCGACACTGGGACTTCAAAGGACGAGCCGATCTAATCGCGTATTGCGAGAAGCACGGAATTCCAGTGACGGCGACGGCCGATAAGCCGTACTCGATGGACCGGAACCTGATGCATGTTTCGTACGAAGGCGGAATTCTCGAGGACCCTTGGACCGCACCGCCCGAAGATATCTTTCTCCTTACGAAATCGCCTGAGATGGCTGCGGACAAACCGCAGGAGATCGTGCTCTCTTTCGAGAAGGGTGAGCCGGTTGCGATAGACGGCGAGAAACACGGAGCTGTAGATCTGCTGACGAAGCTGAACTTCCTCGGCGGCGAGCACGGTATCGGGCGCGTCGATCTCGTCGAGAACAGGTTTGTCGGGATGAAGTCGCGCGGCGTATATGAAACGCCCGGCGTCACGATCTTACAAACCGCTCATCGAGCGCTCGAATCGATAACCATGGACCGCGAGGTTATGCGACTCCGCGATTCGCTTGGGACGAAGTTCGCTGAGTCGGTCTATTACGGATTCTGGTTCGCACCAGAGTTTGAAATTCTTCGTTCAATGATCGACCAGACGCAGGAGACTGTCTCCGGCGATGTGCGGCTAAAACTCTACAAAGGCAATGTCATCGTAACCGGGCGCAAATCTCCGAACTCGCTCTACAAGGAGCGTATCGTCACGTTCGAGGACGACGCCGGTGCATACGACCAGCACGACGCAGAAGGCTTCATCAAGCTCCAGGCGTTGAGGCTGAGATTGAGG
>JBKJOR010000068.1:0-3805 GCA_046595575.1 Pyrinomonadaceae bacterium
CCCGGGTTGTTTTGAGCGAAAGTGGCGGTTGAGAAAACGACGAGGAGAGCGACGAGTGCAACGGTAACCTTCAATTTCATGGTAAGCCTCCCTAGATTGTTCACGGATAGTATATCAAGAACTCTGGACGCCCCGTGAAGTACGGGGATTTTCTTTGCGAACTCTGAGGGTTTTGCGTGAAAAAAAAGGTCTCACGCAAAGCCCGCGAAGGTCGCAAAGAATGAAAGAAGTAGGTAAGGATCTCAAAACAGAGATTGCTGTGCGGGCTGGGCAGGCGGTTGAAACTCTGGTTCGACCGACGTCTCATGCCCGCGAAGGCCGAACCGTCGGGCCTGGAAATCGAAAAGCTTTTTCGTCACTTCCCACTGCTCGGTGCGGCCGGTGCTGCGTTCTTTGAACGTGCGGTGTTGGAGTTCGCCGCCGCGTTCGCGTTTCATCGCGTTGACGATCTTTGTGACCGCGGTAGGCGATAAACGCTCGTGCATTTTGGCCACGAAGTATTGTTCGATCGAGTCGCTGTCGAGGTGCAGCATCGACATGAACGCTCGAGTTGCGCCTGAGTTCTTAGCTCGTTCGAGCAGTTTTGGGATGTCAGATTCGTTGTAGCCTGGTATGACCGGTGCAATGCCGATGCCGACCGGGATCCCGGCGTTCGCAATGGTCTCCATCGCCCGAAATCGCGCTTCGGGAACTGGCGTGTAGGGCTCAAACGGATTCGATTTTTCTTTTGTAAGAAACGGCAGCGAAAAAAATACGGAGACATTGTCGAGTCTTTGCAACACGTCAATGTCGCGTGTCACAAGGGGAGATTTTGTGATCACGCCGACAGGCACGTTGAAGTCAGCACAAACCTCGAGACACTTTCGCGTCAGCTCATAGCTTGCCTCAAGCGGCAGGTATGGATCCGTCGCAAATGAGAAATCCACATGCGGCATCTTCTGCCGCGTCTTCTTTAACTCCTCGCGCAGGATCACCGGCGCATTCGGCTTAACGACGATCTTTGTCTCGAAATCAGTTCCGGCGCCATATCCCAGGAATTCGTGATACCGCCTGGCGAAACAATAGGTGCAGCCGTGAATACATCCGCGATAGCAGTTAACCGTATAGCGCCATCCGCCTTCCCAGTCGGATGCGAAGGCCTTGGTGATCATCTTTTTCGTCGCTGTTTCCTCGAAGATCTCGAGCTTTGTCGGAGGCGGCTCGCCTATGTATTCGGCTGAATACTTGCTGAAAGGGTTGGGCGGGTTCTTTATGTGTCGCACACTTGCAACAGTAGCCTAGCCGCGGGCCAATGGCAAGGTTTCTGCGAAGCTGACCGAGAAGGAGATTTAACCGCAGATGACACCGATGACGCGGATTCAGAATGAGATTTATGATCCGTGTCATCTGCGTGATCCGCGGTTGCATGCGATGGCATTCAATGACCTAAAGTTCTTTCTGCATGAGTAAATCGGTCTGCGCGTCCTTTCCCAGCAGAAACACGTGACTGCCAACCACTCGAAAGCCATTCTTTTCGTAGAATCTCTGCGCTCTGGGGTTGTATTCCCAGACACCAAGCCACATGACGTCGCGGTCTTCAATACGTGCGTGTTCGAAGCAGGCGTTCATCAATGTTTGACCAACGCCCTTGCCAAGATGTTTTTGGTGCGAGTAAAGGCGTGAAAGTTCAACTGGCCGGTCGGCGGTGATGCCCGACTCGATGTTGTCGACTATGATCTTCGAATAGCCTGCGGCCCCGCCCTCGATCTCGGCGATAAGAAAAATATTATTGGCGTCCGACAACTCGGCGGTGATCTGTTCCTGATTGAAGGCCTGACGCATGTAGTGGTTCAGATCGTCCGGAGCGTTTTTCGGATGATGAGCGAACGCGTCCCAGAATGTTGTGTAGGCAAGATCGGTCAGGACCTTCGCGTCTTCGGGTCCTGCCTGGCGGATGATAATTTCAGGCACGAGTAAGAAAGTTCTCCAGAACGAATATTTTGCGCAATCGAAAACGTATCGGGCTTTCCACGAGACTTATAGCCTTTAAGTTCTCAAGCCCTGAAACAAAATAAGGTTCAACCGCGGCGGGTACGCGCGAAAGCCACTCCGGAGCGTCCAAATACATTTCATCGCATAGCGATTCTGCGGTCGAAGCCAGCAATGCCGCCGATCGGTCATTCCCTGGCGCGAACGGTTCCTCCAACACCCGACTGTCGCGACTGCGTCGGAAGTCATCGACAAAATTCATCAAATACAACGCCCAGTTTTCAGGGTCGGCATCCACGAGTTCCTTTGTGTCTCGTAACGTGATCATCGCTCGAAAAGCTCCTCGATGAAGTACTGGGTAGCAGGATTGATCTGGTGCTGCGGATAGTACTTTTCAAGTATGGTGAAAACCTCTGCCGGTGCCTTTAATCCAAGCACTCCGATCAAGACTCGCACATCCGTCTGGTCGTACGTATCCGCCCGAGCCGACACCGCCTTCATCGCTAGCATATAATCCGGTTCCGGAACGAAAACCTTCAGATCAGAAAGGTCAAAAAAGATGCCCCGGGGATGTGAAACGAGATACGCCTTGATCCCGTCGTTTAACCAGTCCGGCGGGAGATTGTTTCTCTCAGCGATCTTCTGTATGAGCCGCCGAATCTCGCTCGATGGTTTGAAGATCGCATCGACGTCCTTTGTAGCAGGTCGTGCATGATAGACGAGGCACATCACCGCACCACCGTAGATCGTTATCTCGCCCTTAAGACTGGCCAAACGAAGTTCCTCGTTAAGCTCTGTAAGGTATTTAGTGATCTCTCCGGCGGTCATCGTGTTATTTTCTGCTCATGATCAACTTCGCGATCGTCTGGAGCTGCATGTTCGACGTGCCTTCGTAGATCGAGCCGATCTTCGAGTCACGCCAGAATTTTTCGACCGGGTAATCTTTGACATAACCGTAACCGCCGAAAAGCTCGATCGCTTTCGACGAGACGCGTTCGGCGCAGCGTGACGAATAGAGTTTCGCCATCGCTGCTTCTTTCAGGAACGGTTTGCCCGCGTCTTTCAAACGGGCGGCGTTGTAGACGAGCAGACGCGTTGCTTCGATATCGACCGCCATCTCGGCTAATTGAAACTGCACGGCCTGAAAGTTATTTATCGATTGCCCGAACTGTTCACGTTCGGCCGTGTATTTCAGCGCCGCCTCGTACGCACCCTGCGCGATGCCGAGCATTTGCGCTCCGATCCCGATCCGGCCTTCGTTCAAGGTTTCGATCGAAACCTTGTAACCCTTTCCGACCTCGCCAAGCACGTTCTCTTTCGGGACCTTGCAGCTGTCGAGTATCAATTCCGTAGTCGACGAGGCGCGTATGCCGAGCTTGTCTTCTTTTTTTCCGACCGAGAATCCAGCGAACTGTTTCTCGACAATGAACGCGGTTATGCCTTTGTAGCCGGCGGCGGGATCGATGGTTGCGAATGTTATGAAGATCTCGGCCTCGTTACCGTTCGTGATCCAAAGCTTTTGGCCGGTCAGCTCGTAATGATCGCCTTTATCGACGGCCCGTGTCTTCAACGCAAACGCGTCGGAGCCGGACGCGGCTTCGCTCAATGCATAAGCTCCGACGCGCTGCGTCGCGAGCTGCGGCATGTATTTCTTTTTCTGATCGTCGTTCGCCCAGCGCATGAACGCGTTCGTCACGAGCGTGTTATGCACGTCGACAAAAACCGAGACGCTCGCGTCGACGCGTGCGAGCTCTTCGATCGCGAGGATGGCATTGAAGATGGTCGAGCCTGCGCCGCCGTGTTCCTCCGGCGACTCGATCGCCATCAGACCGAGCTC
>JBKJOR010000112.1:0-6316 GCA_046595575.1 Pyrinomonadaceae bacterium
CTACGCTGCAAGCAAGCCACATTCGCAGGTCCGGAAGGCGGGCTTGCCCCCGCTTTTTTGCTCCGCCTCTGATCACAGCACATGCTCAAAACCTTAGTTGCTAATTACCAAACCCCAGCCTTAACCGTTACCGCCATCGTCTTCCTGGCGATCATCTCGCTGCTCCTTCTAGATCGAGTTTGGTGGTGCCAGGCCGGGGATTATTCTCCATGGTCCTGGACCGTCCTCTCGCGTCATAACTCACAGCACATCATCGACCCTTACTCCTTCACGCACATTCTCCACGGCGTCCTCGAATTCTGGTTGATCGGATTGGTGTTTACAAAAATGCCGATGGCGTGGCGGTTCGTTCTTGCGATCTTTATCGAAAGCTCGTGGGAGGTTATCGAGAACACGGACTACATCATCAATCGATACCGCGAGGCGACGATCTCCCTCGATTACTACGGCGACTCGATCGTGAATTCCATTGCCGATATTGCATGCTGTGCGACCGGTTTTGCGATCGCGTATAAGATTCGACTCTGGTGGTCTTTAGCGGTGTTTGTCGCAACGGAGATAGTGCTGCTGTTCTGGATTCGCGATAGTTTGCTGGTGAATATCCTGATGCTGATCTGGCCGATCGATTCGATCAAGCAGTGGCAAATGGGATTGTAGTGAAGACGATTGCCGCCGATTTGCACGGAAGACGTAGGTCAGAAAACAAACTCCCCTCCGTGTTTAGGAGGGGGTGCCGGAGGCTTTGCGGGGCGGGGTGGTAGTTAAGTAAGAATCAGATTCTTCCGCACTACCACCCCGTCAGCCGAAGCGGCTGCCACCCCTCCTAAACAAGGAGGGGAGTTTTTTCGCGGCTGAAAATCTTTTGCTTATCGTTCTCCGCGCGCCGCTTCGACCTGTGTTTCCAGATCTACTCCTAACTTCCTCGCCCCGGGCTGATCGAATGTTTCGGTCGACCGCAGTGCTTCATCCAGAATGCGGAGCTGATATTCGCGCCAATTGGGCTTCCCGGCGACAGATCCAAACTCGCCGGTGTAGTATGCGGTCCTCGGTGGGCGAACGCGATCCGTCATTACCGGATCGACGGAAAGCATCATCGTCGGAATTCCAGTTTCCTCGATACCTCGAGCGACAAGCCCAAGTGTCTGATGGCAAAGACGGCCGGCCGGGATCAGCAATGCGGCCTGGATCTCATAACGATGCAGCCGCTCGGCGATCTTCGGAGCAAGTTCGTCGGCGACCATTCGAGCATTTGGGATCCAACTACTCAAGCTCCACCAGACATTGTTGAGCTTGCCAATTACCGCATTCGCCTGATATTCGCTTAGCCGCTCGATGGGAATTTGCGAATTTCGATCCTCCATCACGGCTCTCGAATCGTACCCTTTCACCGCATATAGCAAATCGTCGGCTCCGACCTCGACCGGGATCTCGCGGAAATTGATATCACCGTCCCGAGATTCGAGATCGAATGGATCCGTTCCGTTAATATACGCACCGGCGGACGTAATGAGGGCGAGATTAAGCATCGGCAGGGCGCGTCGGACCGGTGTGAATGGAGCGTGAACGTTCGTTATGAACGGATAGCCGGCCAGATCTTCATTCGCGTTCCAGCGCGAGAAACGACTCGAGAATTCACCTGTCTTTTCGATGATTGCCATAACCTAGATCTTAAATTCCTTTTCAAAATTGTAAGGATCGGACGTCGTCGAGGTCGACTTTGCATCGACTCCGAACTTGCGGTTCGAGATGATAAAAAATGCGATGAGGGCCGCCGCCATACCCGCCAGCAAAACCCATTGCGACCACATATGCAGGTTGTTGAATTGGATCCTGAGCGGATCATCGAGTGCGACCTCGTCAATGGGTCGTCCCATTTGCCCGCGAATCATCGATAGCCAGAATCCGATCACGAACTGTCCGATCGCGCACGCCGCGGCCACGATGAGCAAAAGAAACCGCTCGGCCCAGACTGAGAAACGATTCGCATTTCGTACGGCGAAGAACGACGTTACTATCAGAATGACGGCGATCAGCACACCGCCGAAATTTAGTATTGAGAGGGTACGGTTAACAACCGCTCCCGCGAGTTCCCGCTGAGGCACAACCGCGAAGGCACTCTGCGCCACGGCAATAAAAAACACGGCGGAACCGAGCCAAATGCTCAAAAGCAAGAGCCTTATGTCTGAGATAAACTTCATCAAGTAAGTGCGTATTATCCCGTTTTTAGCAGGAAAGGGCAAAAGTTCGACAAAATTCAAAGTGTGTCATTTCCAATTCGCGATCCACAGCTTTATTCGTGCTTCTTCATTTTTCGTGTTTCTTCGTGTGGCTTAGTGGTTATAGTTATAAGAAACCACGAACCCACAATAAGGAACACGAAAGATCGCGAAGAGGCAGTCGAGACATTGAACTGTCGTGGTACCACAAACTTCAGTTTGTCGATTTAGTCTTAGAATCTACACAAACTAAAGTTTGCTGAACTCGGTCGCGTAAACTGAATAGTCGATCTCGGCAAAAATATTGTCGCGGCGTTCGATTTCGGCAAGCATCTCGAAATCGACATCCCCGGTCTCTATCATTTTCGCGAGCAGGTCGAAACGGTGGATGTGCGACTGGAAGCGGCGCGACGAGTATTCGACGGTCGTCCCCTGGTAGATCTGAAAAGCCCAGTCCGAAGATTCGGCGAGCAAGAGTTCACGGGCGAGCTGATTCAGCAGTCGATGCGACACTGAGGAGGGGAGTGACGCGGAGATCTCGCTCTCCGTGTCTCCGCGTCCCGGTATCTCCGCGTCGCGAAATCGGTCCGCCAATTCCGTCATCTTGCGTTCGGCGTCATGTTGATACGGATACATCCACGAGTTTTTATCATTCAGCCAGACTTTGTAATATCCGTTCTCGCCCCACGATGAAGCAATTGGCTGTTGACGCTGTATCGGCAGACCTGAATCGAGAAAATCTCCCGGCGTTATCGGCTCGACGTCGGATTGGTCGAAGTGCAATTTGCGGAAAAAGAAGTCGATGAACTGCGGCCCCTCGAACCACCAGTGTCCGAACAGCTCGGCATCATAAGGCGACACGACGAGCGGTGGATGTCCGCCGAAGGTTGTGTTCAGCAGCCGCGCCTGTTTGATCCGCTCGCCTATAAAATGTGAAGCGTTGTCGGCCGCCTTTTCACGTGCGAGAGCCGGATCGTACGGGGCTTTATGTTGTTGCGGAACATTACGCCCGGTAATGCGATGGTACTTCAACCCGAGATGGCGGCGATTCCCGTTCTCGTGAAGGTGTGGTCGTAGGTAGTCGATCGGCAGGTCCCAACCAACATCGCGGTAAAACTCGCGATACACGTCGCTGCCAGGATAACCGACCTCCGAGCTCCACACCTGCTGGCTCGTTTCAACATCTCGTGCAAATACCGCCGTTCCGTTCGGGCACAAAACCGGTCCGTGCACACCGTAACGCGGGCGCGGATCGCCGTAGAGGATAGCATGCGTGTCCGAGATGAAGTATTCGATACCCGCATCTTTCAAAATGTTCTCGATACCAGGTTCGTATGCGCACTCGGGAAGCCATATGCCGCGTGGCTGGCGGCCGAAATGTTTCTTATAATTCGCGACCGCGACTAGAACCTGCGCCCGACGGGCCCGCTCCGTAGAGATAAGCGGCAGGAAGCCGTGCGTCGCTCCGCACGTGATGATCTCGATCGCTCCTTCGTCTTGGAGTCGTCGGAAGGCTCGGACCAGGTCTCGTTCGTAGCGGTCGTTCCAGAGGCCAAGCGAAGCACGCAAATTTTTCGCGTACATCCGCGCGACGTCGTGAAACTCTGTCGTCTCACGCTTCGTGCGATCTACCTCTTTGTCCGCCAGAGCGAGTAAATTCTCGAGATGTCTCGTGTACCGCGACTGGAGCATCTCGTCTGCAAGCATCTCGCATAGCGGAGGCGAGAGGTTCATAGCGAGCCGCGGCTTGATCCCTGACTCATAAAGACTCTCAAAAATGAAAACGAGCGGAAGGTAGACTTCGGTTATTGCTTCGAAAAGCCAATCTTCTTCTAAAAATTCGGGATATTCGGGATGCCGGACAAACGGCAGGTGTGCGTGAAGGATGAGGCTGAAGTAACCGGTCGGCATAGGGTACGGCGGAGTGTTGGCCCGCCCGCGATCACAACACGCCGCCTGAAGGCGGGATTTTGAACGACGAACTCACCGGTTGCAGCTTAGGCAGCGTTCGCCGTGTTTTCAGCCGATTCGGAAAATTGATCACACTTGCACCAAATACGGCGGGCCCAACTTCCTCTTCGGTAAACTCTTCTACTTCGATATCGAACCGTTCTTTCAAAGCGCTGATAGCCTTTTCGGTGCTAAGTGCACCGGCCCGCTTCTCCAGGATCGCGAAAAGCGCAGGGCTGATCTTCCATCGGAGAGCTTCGAGTGTCAGACCGGACGCAAGCAGCAGCATCGCATGCCGGAGCTCATCCGCTTCGATACCGTCCGGCTCGAAATTCGGTTCATCTACCAGATCTGAGAACGCGGCATGTGTAGCGGCTTCAGATGACACTGCATCGTCACCGGCGATTGCGACGTCGAATGCGTCGTGTGTAAATCCGGCAACCTCGAGCACTTCAGCGAAACGCTCCGCGGGGATAGCCCAATCTGCTTCGCTATCGACGCGAGGGCTCGGGCTTTTTCGCGGTGTTTTTACCACGTTTGAGAACAGCGCGCGAACGTAGGGACGATTCGGAGCGTAGAATCCTATCTCGGCTCGATATTCACTGTCGGCCTCAACATCAAACCACCACGTACCCGTACTGTCGACCGGGAAGATCTGTTCGACCTCTCGCTTCAGATCGACTAGCTTAAGGACGAGGCTGTAGCTGGCGTTCTGCGAACCGAGCGCCTTATTAATTTTCTGAAACGGGTTGGAACCGACGGACCAGTAAAAGAAAAGCCGGTTTGGCGACTGCATCTGCAAGCGGGCACGATCCGCTTTCGCAAGCTCCGGCAGTTTTGGGTCGGCCAGCTCACGAAAAACCGGGGGCATATCTTCCAACCGTGCGGTCGGTGAAAGGGTGTCAGGCCCGGCCGCAACCTTCGTCTCCACTGTCTCGCGTTTTACGAAAGCGTCCGAAGAAACGATCTCATCAGCCTGCACGTACTCAATGTACTCGAGTTCGCTGCTACTTTTTTGTTTCTTAGTCATGAAAATATAACGCTTTGCAGAATCGGTTATGGTCCCTAGTCTGTCAGCCTAAGCGTGAAATTAAAACGAAATTATGCGGAGTTTCTCGACCAGTTACAAGCGGTAACGTCTCTTTCAGAGAAAGCTCGGACGCCGCCTATCGCAAATTCTTCGCGGCCGTAAGCCTAATATCGATCTTGCCGTAGGGCGAATTTACAACCGAGCGGACTGGTAAGCGCCGAGCATCGTCCGTGATCCAGATAGTCATATCGCCTTCACGCTCGATCAGACGGTTGGCACCGAATACCTCGGGTTCGACGCGAAAACACCACTTCTTTCCGAACATCGTTTTTTGCTGTTCGCGGGCCGTGACCCGAACCGGGATGTCGTAAACAAGGCCGGAGTCACTGATAGACATTCGAAACGTTTTGCCGATGGCGAGCGGCATCATGCGCAAGCTGTAAAGACCGGAGACCAGATCGTGATTCACATCCTCAATCGCCGATGCGATTCGCCGCGGTGCACGCATCGGTTCATTCGGATCGGTTTCGACGTAAGTCACACGACGCTCCCGATAGTCAAAGAGGGCCTCACTGTCTCGGACGCGCTCCTTTTGAACGTCGTGCTTTATCGTCCGGTTGACCCGGAAGTTCTCCGGATCGATGCTGCTCTCGATCTGTTGCAAAAAACTAAACCGAAAGAGCTTTAGAAGAGTTCCCTTGGACCGGGCCTCGGCCTTGACTAGAAAGTTATCGCTATCGGATCTCTTGCCGAGCGTGAACGTCAGGTCGGCGACCCCAATCCCGCGTATGACCTTACTGATCTTGGCCTCGTACGTCAAAGTTTCTCCGTTGATGAAGGGCGACAATTTTGGTATCGTGACAGCGTTAGGCTGTGCAGACAACGCACCGAACGAAAGGGCGATGATGCACGAGAAAATGATCGTCTTGAAAACAGGAAACTTCATAACTCAAACAAAAACGAAAAGGACGGACGCGTCGAATTTCTTTAGATTATAGCTCAATGAAAGGGATTCGCAGATAAAAATCGTTAAGCCGGAATGTCCGGCGGGTCACTCGCGGCCGCTCTCGCAAGCCTCGAGCGAACCGCAGCAAAGACGGCATCCGGCGTGATGTCCATG
>JBKJOR010000192.1:0-6097 GCA_046595575.1 Pyrinomonadaceae bacterium
ATACGCTCCTGTGTTTTCCGCTCGCCGCAAAGCGAAAGGAACGCTTCCCGTTCGAGGTCGATGAGATACTGCTCCGAAACATAACTTGTATGATTCAGGTTTCCTCCGCTCATGACGTTGGCGAGCTTTTTCCCGATCAACGCATCATGGTCGGAAATAAATCCGCCGCGCGACATCATATGCAGCGCGAGCTTCATCGCCGACTGCCCGGCTTCGCCAAGAGCGAGAATATCGGTTCGCTGAACCGGCTGAACGTAGCCCGACGCATCGAGATTCAACACTTCTTGTTTTGCATCTGCGATAAGCCGATCGCCGTTCATCGATATCGAATCGACATCGCGCAGGAATCCAAACGAGCGTGCCTCTTGGGCCGAAGTTGCCACTTTGCCCATACCCAGCAGCTCGAAAGTCTTCTTCAAAAATGCGAGCGGATCTGCGTCCGGAGCTTTCGCCGCAGCGTCCATCGCACGCATCGTCATCTCCTTCGTACCGCAGCCCGCCGGGATCAAGCCTACACCGACTTCGACCTGACCCATGTAAGTTTCCGCAGCCGCACGCATCCGGTCTCCGTGCATCGCGATCTCGCACCCGCCACCGAGTGTTAGTCCATACGGAGCCGTAACCACCGGCTTTGCAGAATATCGCAGCCGCATGATCGATTTTTGCAGACCTGCGACCATCATGTTGATGTCGTCCCACTCCTCTTCCTGAGCGGCTAAGAGAAGCATCATTAGATTCGCACCGGCCGAAAAATTGCCACCCTGGTTTCCTACCACGAGGCCCTTGAAGTTCTTCTCAACTTCGTCGATCGCGAAGTTCATCATCTGGACCGTGTCGCCGCCGATCGAGTTCATCTTTGAATGAAACTCAAGACATGCGACTCCGTCACCAAGGTCGATGAGCGACGCACCCGGATTCGATTTGATGACACCGGTGCGGTCCTTCAACGCTTTTAGAACAATCACACCCGGCTGCTCGGGCATCGCCTTGTATCCGCCGTTAACCAGGTCGTAATAAGATCGCGCGCCATTCTCCGTTTTGTAGAACGTGTCCGCGCCGCTTTCGAGCATTTTCTCGACGTTCGCCGGAACGGCCTGCCCTTCTTTCTTCATCCGCTCGACCGATTCGCGAAGGCCGATCGCGTCCCACGCCTCGAACACACCGATCTCCCAGCCGAATCCCCACTTCAGAGCGTTATCGACTTCGACGATCGTATCCGCTATCTCGGGAACTCGGTTGGCTGCATAACGCGAGAGGCGTGACGACGTTTTCCAAAGAAATTCACCAACTCGGTCGTCACCCCAGACAAGCGTCTTGACGCGATTCGGAAGATCCTCGATCCCCTTCGCGGCCTCGATCGACGGGAACTTCGTCTTCTCCTGCGGCTTGTATTCGAAAGATTTCAGATCGAGCTCGAGGATTACGCGCTTCCCGTCCGCGTCGTTCGACTTCTTGAAAAACCCACCCTTCGTCTTATCGCCGAGCAGCTTCTTCTCGAGCATCTGCTCGATGACGTCCGGGATCTGGAACGCCTCGCGGTCTTCGTCGTCCGGAATCGCCGGATAAAGATTCTTGTTGACGTGAACAAGCACGTCAAGGCCTACAAGATCAGACGTCCTGAATGTAGCCGACGATGCGTGCCCGATCGCCTTACCGGTTATTTGATCGATCTCGGTCGGTGTGAATCCCATCGCTATCATCTCGTGAACGGTCGCCATCATACCGAACGTACCGACGCGATTGGCGATAAAGTTGGGCCGGTCTTTCGCCGGTACAACTCCTTTTCCGAGTCGCTGATTTAAAAAGCCCGAAGTCATGCAAGCCATCTCGCCGTTCGTCCACTCTGTCGGGATCAGCTCGACCAGCTTCATGTAGCGGGGGGGATTGAAAAAATGGACGCCGACAAAGTGCGATTTGAAATCGTCCGAGAAAGGCTCTGCGATCGACGTGATCGGGATACCGCTTGTGTTGCTCGCGATGATGGAGCCGGGTTTGCGATACTTTTCGACATCCGCGAAGACTTTATGCTTGATCTCGAGATTCTCGACAACCGCTTCGATAACGAGATCGCAGTCCTTAAGCTTTGGCATGTCGTCGGTAAAATTACCGAGCGATATAAGTCTTGCGTTGTCGCCGTTCATGAACGGGGCGGGCTTAAGTTTCTTCGCTGCTTCGAACAGGGAGGCCACCACCCGATTTCGGACCCTTGACGACTCAAGCGTCAGTCCTTTTGATTCTTCCTCAGGCGTCAGTTCGCGAGGAGCCATATCAAGCAGCAGCGTTGGTATACCGGCGTTGGCGAGGTGGGCAGCAATGCCCGCACCCATTGTTCCCGCACCGAGAACCGCCGCCTTTGTTATGTTCATATTCGTTATTCGAGATCTAGAAAATTGCAGACGAAGTATAACTGAATGAGTATTCATTCAGCAACTCAAAAGACGCTGATAATTGAGACGGGACCTTCTCCCCGCCGAGCCCGCTGGCTCGGAGTTCCTCTCCGAACAGGTTCCCCGCCGAGGCCGGCCATCAACCTCCTTCTCAACCGGCAGGAGAGTCTGAACTAACCGCAACACGTTTCGAATCGGCAGACCCGATTACCTCTCCTAAAAGCGCGGTTCATGCGTAAACTTCGATTGAAATAATTAAGAAAAATTTAGGACAGTGTGCATGGATAAGTTGGATACTTCCCGTCACCGCAAAGCACTGGTTTCTGGTTGAGAATGGGCATTTCCCACATTCTCCTGCTTTGCTCGTTCAAACAACAACTAAATAGAAGAGGAAACAATGATGAAATATCTCCACTATGTTCTATTCGTTTCTCTGTTTTCTGCCGCAGCGGTCTATGGGCAGAATGGTGCTTCGGCAACAGGTCAGGCATCGCCGGCTTCCGGAGCGAAGGCCAAAAGCGCTAGTTCTGGCGGTACGAAACGCGGCCCGGTCTTTCGTGCGACGAAGGACCAGATCCTCGCCGTGCAGTCGATGCTGAAAACAAAAGGTATGTATGCCGGCGAAGCGATCGGAAAGCTCGATCCGCCAACTCGTGACTCCATTACTACATTTCAAAAAGGTAACGGTCTCCGGGCGTCGGGCACCCTGAACCGGGCAACGCTTGAGAAAATGGGTATCGAACTGACAGACAGTCAGAAAAAGATACCGGTCGCAGAGAGCTCATACGCATCCGCGAAAAGCTCAACCGCAGGCTCTCCGCGGCGAGCCCCTTTCCGGGCGACTAAAGAGCAAGTGATCGAAGCGCAAAAGCTGCTCCGCACAAGCGGAATGTACGTAGGGGAAGAGTCGGGCAAACTAGACGACACGACCCGTGATGGATTGAAGAAATATCAGGAAGCCAACGGTCTAAAAGCGACCGGAACGCTAAACTCCGTCACTCTTGAAAAGATGGGCATCGCCTTGACCGATAAGCAAAAGGCATCCGGAGGTACCAAATAGTTCCTGGGGCGCGGTCGGAACTCTCCCCGACCGCTTTTTAGTCTGGGCGGGTTTGGGCTAGCATCTATTCACTATGAAAGTTCTTGCCCTGCTTTTTCTGCTGACAATTTTGACAACAACTTCTTCCGGCCAGTCGGTGCGTCAGGCGTCCAAGATCCGGACCGATATACTTGCGGTCATGGACGCGCAAACCGCAGCGTGGAACCGTGGCGACATCGACGCCTTCATGCGAGGGTATTGGAAATCCGAGAACCTGATATTCGCATCGGGCAACTCTATCACGCGGGGCTGGCAGCCGACGCTTGAACGCTACAAGAAAACCTATAACTCCAAAGAGAAAATGGGAACCCTCCGATTCGGCGATATCGAGGTAAATCTTCTCTCGAAAGACGCCGCGGTAATACTTGGAAGTTGGTCGTTGGTTAGGGCGAATGACAATCCGAAGGGTAAATTTACACTCATCTTTCGAAAGATGGGCGACGGCTGGCGCATCGTCCACGACCACACTTCATAGCCGACGGAACTTACCCGTTCGGGAATAGTAGTTGCAACCTCGAGCTGTACTGTCCAAAAACAGAACACGAGGAGACTTATGGCAAATAGACAAGAATCAATCGAGAAGATAAAGGAATTGACCGAAGGCATCGACTTCTGCATGCTGACAACAATCGACGGAGGGCATCTTAGAAGCCGTCCGATGTCGACCCAACAGTTTGAGTTCGACGGTGATCTCTGGTTTTTCACAAGCGACAACACACATAAAGTCTCCGAGATCGAGCAAGATAATCGCGTGAATGCGGCCTATTCGAATCCAGATGACAATGCGTACCTGTCTATTTCGGGACGTTGCGAAATAGTCAAGGACAAGGCCAAGATCGAGGAGCTTTGGAGCCCGATTCTCAAGGCCTGGTTTCCCGAAGGGCAGGAAGATCCGCACCTGTGTCTGCTGAAAGTTTCGGTTGAGCAGGCAGAATACTGGGACGCTCCATCAAGTAAGATCGTTCAACTCTTCGGTATAGCGAAAGCGATCGCTACCGGACAGGAAGCGGAATATGGTGAGAATAAGAAGATCAATCTCTAAGTGCCCTTCTTCTTCGAGTAGGATTGTTAGAAAACGGGTCACCGCCAGCCCAATGTTTCGATGACCCGTTTATGGTTCAAGAAGAACCACGCCTCACGATCACTCCCCGCTCAATGTAATCATCTGGACAGGACAAATCGCCATCCTAGGGTCATGGCCCCACGTATACGCTTGGAACAGGTACGTCGCCCAAAATGCCAAATGATTGGATTAGAACGCCCGCGCTCGATCGCTGGACAAACCACGTTGAGTTCGACGGGCGGAAAACCGCCGTGTCGAATTTGCCGTCGCCGTCGTAATCACCCGGTGAAGGCAAATCTCCCGAGGTGCCGAACGGAACCGAATAGAATGAGCTGTCTTCCGAGCGCAAAATAAACCAAAATCCAGTCGAAGGTCGGAAAAATGCCGCATCCGCTTTGCCGTCGCCCGTATAATCGCCTTGGACGGCTTTATCGGTTGACGTGCCGAATTGGAAAGCATAGACGCTATTGTTACTGCTTCTGGCGATCCACCATTCGCCGGCCGCGGGACGATAAATGGCGATGTCAGTTTTGCCATCGCCGTCGTAATCTTCCGGAACGGGTTTGTCACCGTTCGCGCCGAATGTCGTGATAAGCGTGCCGCCGGATGATTTCAGGACAAACCATTCGTTCGTCGTCGGACGAAACACGCCCGGGTCAGCCTTGCCGTCGCCGTCCAAATCACCGACGAATGGACTGTCGCCGTTTGTGCCAAACGGGAACGATAGGAAGCTGCTGTCTTCCGAGCGGAGAATGAACCAGAAACCGGTCGAGGGTCGCCAGAAAGCGATGTCCGCTTTGCCGTCGCCGGTGAAGTCGGCAGGCGTTAATTTATCGGTCGAAGTGCCGAATTGCAAAACCGCGTTGCCGCCGTCCGAGCTTTTTGAGTACCACCATTCGCCGACCGACGGACGGAAGATTGAAATATCGGTTTTTACGTCGCCGTCGAAATCAACGCGGTTATTTGATAATACGTCGTTAATCCGTCGTTCATATGCGCCGATGTCGGAAAGCGCTCCGCCCGCGCCGTCGCCGTCTTGCGGTCTTGGTATGCCGCGCTGGTCAGCGGCGGGAAAGACGGTCGGGTCGCCCGCGTCAATTGCCGGACTGCCCGTGAGTAAAGAGTGAGTTCTCGTTAGTCCGCCATTGTTGCTCAAGGGAGCGAGAAGCGGGTCTTGTCCGAAAATATTGCCTGTTCCGCCGACGGTAACGCCCAGACTGTTTTTAACTAGGTTGTAGCCCTGTGAATTAAAAGAACCGCGCAAATCGGGTGAAAATCCCGCCGACCCACCCAGGTTATTGGCGACTATCGTTCTGCCGAGGGTGATCGGAGGATTACCCAAAGTATTTCGCCATTCAACCCCGCCGGTTGTCTGCGCTCGATTATTTACGATTGTCGAATTAGTCAACGTAACGACAGAGTTAACACCGCCGGGGTGATTGTCATAAACTGCTCCACCGATTAAGCCTGCGCTATTGCCGCTGATGGTGGAATTATCAACCGTCAGATTGCTAAGTTGTGCGTAAAAGCCGCCGCCATTTCCCGAAT
>JBKJOR010000246.1:0-2910 GCA_046595575.1 Pyrinomonadaceae bacterium
GAAAACGTAAGTGAAAGAATGACTGCTGAAAAGGCAGTCATTTTTTTTGCCTTGCGCGAAGGAGACGCGGTTGGTATTGCCTTCTGCCACCCTTTAAATTGCCTTTACCTTTGGGTGGAGGAGGATAGTCTTTTGTCGCTCATTTAAATTGCCTCTACCTTGGGGAGCTTGGCGGTCTTACTCGTACAGTATGTTGCGAAACGATGCCCTTAATGATACCGACCACTATCTTTCTGGGACCGCCCGGAGTCGGCAAGCCATATCTGGCGATCGCACTCGGGTGGTCACGGCGGAGCTCGGACACCGGGTGTACTTTACGACGGCGATCGACCTGGCAAGAAAGCTCACCCGTGCGATGAACGAGAACCGACTCTCGCGCGAGATGAAGAATCTGACGCGGCCGAAGCTGCTGATCGTCGATGAAGTTGGGTACCTGAAGCTCGAGCAGCCCGAAGCAAGTCTTGTGTTTCAGACCATCAGCCAACGATACGAGCGACCGGGAGCGATGATCCTCACGAGCAACAAAGCATTCTCGTGGTCGTGTTGTGCGACGGAGCAGGTCGGTTGCGCGCAGTCGTCATGATGACGAACGAGTCGATCGAAAATTTCCCGTCGATGCACACGGCGTTCACCGCTTTGTAAAGGAAAAGCTGCCCGATCGCTCGGGCAGCTTTTCTTTTACCAAAACTGGCCAACTTACTAAAAATCGTCCTCTGCATCGACGATGTCCACCAGACCCGGCTTGATCGAATCGTCAAAAACCTCGTCTTCTTCAAGGCTGAGATCGTCAAGTGTTTCTTCCGCCTCGTCATACCCTGCGTCGGTGTCGACTCCCGGCACGCCGGCTAGGACCGGAATATCAATTCCGCCTCGAAGCTCGGCGAGTTCGTCGAACTCATCCTCCACCTTGCGATTCTCGGTCCTGTCAGCCGCAATTTTCACGTTGCGGTAGTACTTCATACCGGTACCGGCCGGGATCAGTCGTCCCATGATGACGTTCTCCTTCAGACCGCGGAGGTAATCGATGCGTCCGGATATCGCCGCTTCCGTAAGGACGCGGGTCGTCTCCTGGAAGCTCGCCGCCGAGATGAACGAATCGGTCGAAAGCGACGCCTTCGTGATTCCGAGCAGCAGCGGTTCGCCGACTGAGGTCTTGCCTCCCTCTTCTGCCACGCGACGATTCTCGTCCTCGTAACGGAAACGGTCGACCTGTTCTTCCATCAGGAAATCGGTGTCGCCGACTTCCTTGATCTTCACCCAGCGAAGCATCTGACGAACGATCACTTCGATGTGTTTGTCGTTAATATTCACACCCTGCAACCGGTAAACTTCCTGGATCTCGTTCACAAGGTAATTCTGCAACGCACTGGTTCCGAGAACACGCAGGATGTCGTGCGGGTTCAGCGGACCGTCCATCAGCGGTTCACCCGCACGGACACGATCGTCTTCCTGCACATTGATGTGTGTACCGCGCGGGATGTCGTATTCCCGCTCGGCTCCATCGTCGCCCGTGACGACGATCTTACGTTTACCCTTCGCGATCGGTCCAAATCGGACAATACCGTTGATCTCCGACATCATCGCCGTTTCACCCGGACGACGAGCCTCGAACAGCTCGACGACACGCGGCAGACCACCGACGATATCTTTCGTCTTGGTTGTCTCACGCGGGATCTTTGCGATCACGTCTCCGGGCTGCACGTTCTGTTGGTCTTCAACCATCAGGTTTGCCCGGATAGGCATTTGATAGGTCTTGAGCGTTTTATTGCCTTCTCTGATCTCGAGACGCGGCTGATTTTTCTCATCCGAATCTTTAACCACCAGCCGCTTCTGCCCGGTAACCTTATCGATCTCTTCTTCGACCGTCTTCCCTTCCTTCAGGTCCTGGTACTTCACGGTACCCTTGACCTCGGTCAGGATGGCGAACGTGAACGGATCCCAGGTGACAAGTTGGTCGTCCTCTGTAACCTTCTGACCGTCCTTAACGTGAAGCTGCGCACCGTAAACGACCTGGTATCGGGCGACCTCGCGTCCGCGCTCGTCCTCGAGTGCGATCTCCGACTGCCGCTTGAGCGAGATCATTTCCTTGTTACGGTTCTTGATCACTTTCAGATCGTCGAGATACTTGACCGTTCCGTCCATCGCCGCGATGTGCTTCGTCTCCTGTTCGAGCCGAGCCGTACCACCGACGTGGAACGTACGCATCGTCAGCTGAGTTCCGGGCTCGCCGATCGACTGTGCGGCAATCACACCGACTGCTTCACCAATCTCGACCGTGTTTCCAGTCGCAAGATTACGGCCGTAACATTTCACGCAGATCCCGCGTCGGCTTTCGCAGGTAAGTGCCGACCGGAGTCGCACCTTCTGCAGACCCGAGAGTTGGACCTGTGCTGCGAGATCTTCGTTGATCTCCGTGTTCGCCGTAACGATCGTTGTGCCTTCAACCGGATCGACGATATCGTCGAGCGAGGTGCAGCCGACGATGCGGTCACGCAAACTCTCGACTTCTTCACCGTTGCGAATGATCGCCTCTGCCCACACACCGCGGAGCGTTCCGCAATCCTGTTCCGATACGATGACATCCTGGGCCACGTCCACCAGACGTCGGGTCAAATAACCCGAGTCTGCCGTTTTCAAGGCCGTATCGGCAAGACCCTTTCGGGCACCGTGCGTCGAGATAAAGTACTGGAGCACGTTCAAACCTTCGCGGAAGTTTGCGACGATCGGAGTTTCGATGATCTCCCCTGACGGTTTCGCCATCAGTCCACGCATACCGGCGAGCTGGCGGATCTGAGCGTCCGAACCACGAGCACCGGAATCGGCCATCACGAGGATCGGATTGAGTTCCTTTCGCTCGGCTTCGCGTGTGTGCATCGCCTTGAACATGGCTTTTGCAACTTCGTCCGTTAC
>JBKJOR010000018.1:0-4503 GCA_046595575.1 Pyrinomonadaceae bacterium
GAAAGCTTTTGCTTTGGAAAACCAACAAGGAAGAACAACCTGACTTTCCGGCGTTCGTCGTTTACCTCACCGACTTTAGTCCAAACCGTCAGAATCCCCTCGAGCGCGACATAAAGATCGCAAGCACCGAGAAGGACGCGAGGAAATTATTCGACGCTCTCGCCGCAAAGAATTTCATCAGTGGTTGGGAGAAGGTGTGAACGTTTTGGATTTTGGATTTTGGATTGGAAGGCGGCTCGATGTGTATTCGGCCTCTTTATATCCAGACGTAGATTGCTGCGCGGCCAATCCAAAATCTAAAATCTAAAATCCAAAATCCAAAATGTAAGAAATGCCTGCTCCTTTCGCTGAATTCGACGGTAACAAACGGCTGCTCTGGATCGCGGCCGAATGGGTGCGCTATGCCGACAAGCTCGCCGAGTGGGCGATGAAGCGTCTCGTCAATCGCCGTGACGTGTGGAGCCAGTACACGCTCAAGGACGGAAAGATCGGCGTCGTCATGCTCCCCATCGTCGAACGTCGAAAGATGGGCACGGACATGGTGACGCTCAACAAACTTGATCGTCACTTCTCGGGCAAATCACCCGCCCACCTCATCGGACTCCACTCGATCTCCGATCACAGCACCGCGAAATGGTTCGCGATCGATGTCGATCTGCATGACGAAAGTCTGCCCAATAGCGGTGAGGTCGCCGAAGCGAACTTCAACGCCGCGCTTGAATGGGCAGAGCAACTTCGCGAGCAAGGGATCGACGCGATGCTGATGGACAGTAACGGCGTCGGCGGTTATCACGTCTGGGTCTTGCTTGATAAAGAGTATCCGCTCGCCGATGTATACGATTTCGCGGACGATATCCGTTCGGATTGGAAAGAGCGCGATCTTCCCAGAAAGCCTGAACAGTTTCCGCCGAAACGTATTGTCGGTCCCGACGATCTACCCTACACACTCCGGACGCCGGGACGCCATCACACGCGTCACTATTACACTCGGGTTTGGAATTTTGACGCCATCGACGGCGAGAACGAATGGCTCGAGGGTGGTGACGCGATCGAGGCAATGCTCGCTGCTAAGCCTTCAAAGCTTCCTAGGGCTCGCCGGACCAAGGAAAGGAATACGGAGTACAAACCGTCTACACCACACAAGACTAAAACCGAACCGACGCGTACGCGGGTATGCGTCGATCTCGACGGCGTGCTCGCGACTTACGACAAGTGGAAGGGCGTCGATCATATCGGAAAGCCGATCGAGGGAGCTCTCGAGTTTGCCCAGAAACTGGCTAAGATTTCCGATATTACGATCTTCACTTCCCGCTGTGCGCAGGACGTGCTCGAAGGCTCGCGAATCACAGCCGGCCAGCTCCGGATCAAAGTCATCGAGTGGCTCGAGAAACACGGGTTCCCTTATACCGACGTCTACATAGGTCAGGGCAAGCCGCGAGCAGCCGCCTTCATCGACGACCGCGGCGTGAACTGCAATCCGCAAAAAGATCCGAAAGCATTCGAAGAAGCCCTGGCCCAAACCCGAGCCCTGGTCCGCAAACCCCACGGCCTCCCCACCGCCGCGACCGCCGTAGAAAAGACCGAAAAGAAACCGCGGAAAAAGTAACCCCCCTTCGTGGCTCTTTGGTTTTGTTTCGTGTTTTTCGTGTTTTTCGTGGTGAGCTTTGATCCTCAGCAAAGAAGAAACCGAGTGAGAGAGTGACGGTCTTCTTATCCGCGACATCCGCGTCCATCCGCGCTCTGATCAAAAATCCAAAATCTAAAACCCAAAACCCAAAATCCAAGCGTCTCCCCTCCTTGTCTAAGGAGGGGTGGCAGCCGCTTAGGCTGACGGGGTGGTGCCTCCGTCGCAAACTCCGGGCTATGTGGTAGAAGTAGCGGCGCTATATCGCCGCGGATTCACGCAGATGACGCGGATCAGATTGACTATCTTCTTATCCGCCTCATCCGCGTGGATCCGCGGCTAAAATTCCTTCTCCGATCGGCGCCGTTATTCGCAGCGGTCGGCTCTGCCTTCCATCGACTTCCTGCCAATAATCTCTTGCATTCTCCGAATGATACGTTTATATTCCCCTCATTCATCTTTAAAGCGGCAGTGATTCCATCTTGTCGCAGATCTCCAGCTTGCAACTGAGTCAATCCAGTTTCCCAAGCTCCTAACCTGCAAGGGAAGTAAGAAGTTTTCTGTAGCAATTCGGCGCCTGTGGCCAAACAGCCACTCTCGACGCCGATCCGTGAAACCGAAGATCCACTCGTCTGGTGGTTCTTTTTGCCATTACCGGAGACCGTCCACCATGAAAACAAAAAAACAAAACCCGTCGATCGCTCGGCTAAGTTCCGAGCTTCCACGTCGAACATTCCTCGGCGGCACGCTCGCCGCCGGTTTCGGATTGACGCTGGGTCTTAATGAAAATGCTGCCGCAAACCCTGCGGCCGAAGCCCCCGCCGCGGATGAGTGCCTTGAGCTGTCCGCAAGCGACATGCTTGCACTTTTTTCACCGCTAGCATGGCGGCTGCCACACCAACTGCAAAAGGCCGAGCTCGCGCAGCAAGAGGAGCAGGTCCTTTACAAGAATTTCGATACCCACTATCGAAAGCTAAGCAGTCTCGCGGCACAACTGAAGCTCAATTGCAAAAATCTCACACAGAATGACCCGAAAAAGCAGCTCGCCGGCGAACTGGTCAGTCTCATCGACAAGAACAAACAGTCGCCGCGGACCGGAGTGCCCGAAGGTGACGCCGTCTACATGCACATCTCCGCACTTGTCGCCGAGCAGCAGCGGATCGGCCGCGATGCGGATGCCATCCTCGCTCAAGCGAGCACCAGTGACGATAACGCGAAGCTGATCTGCGAGATGATCTCGGAGATTGCCGAGATGGATCGAATCAAAGGCGGGCTCGACGTCGCCCGCTTGGAGTTTCAGACTTCTTTTCTTTCTTTCACTTCGATGGTGAGACAGCTAAACGCAACTATGATCGACGCAAGCCAGGCCGCAGCCGAATCCGAACAAGGGACCGGCTCGAGAACGCTGGCTGTCGCCAAGATCGACGAAGCCAATGCACTGCTCGACAAGATCATCAAAGAATCGAGCCAGAAAGGGTCGGGGGTGATAACACCGCAGACACTTCGGTACCTTCTCGATGTGCCAAAGGCAATTCTGGAAAATCGCCTACCGCCTGAGCCGGTTACGCAACGCCTCGGACCCGGCGAGGTCAAATTCCGCAATGCATCCTACAACCCGAATGCCGCAAGCCTGAAGTCCCAGATCGCGGTGATCATCCGCGATTGCCTGGTTCCAGCAAACGGCCTCTCGGTAAGTATTCTCTCGGGGGCCAGTTTCCTCGTGATACAAACTTACGCCCAGAACCCGCCGCGCGAAGACACTGTGTTAGGAGTCTTGCAGTCATGGTATTACACATCGCCGATCTCGAAATTGCGCGAGGCGGCCAGGCGGATTTCGAGGCTTAGCTAGATAGATCGTACGACTATGCAAATACCCGGCATACTCTCGATGCCCGATGCGCTGAACGACTGGATCAATCTCCTGCAGGGTCCGGCCGAACCGCCTTTTGGAAATAAGACGACATTTCCCGAAGGTTGGCAGCATCTTCTGCGGCTAATACTGCTTGTCCTCGTGATGCTCGTGGCCGTCCTTGCGATCACCTATCTCGGGTCGAACGCAGCGGCACGGGACGGCAGCGTACTTGCCGCCTTCATGAAGAACACCGCGCAGCAGACCCAATATACGATCTTCGTGATCCTCCTCGGGGCGCTGTTTGCCGCGCTTTATTCGTTCACGATGGCGCCCCTGTTCAAGATCGACATCAACCTCCGGCAGGCATTCTTCACCGTTCTCTTTATGGTCCTGCCATGGATACCCATCGTCATCCTGGTATGGGCGCTGGTCTTCATCCTATCGCCCGCAAAGGTGCCTTTGCTCGCGATCTTTATCATCGTCTTTCTCTACATCGCGTTCCCGATCATCGCCGTCATACAGTTCAGCCGCGGCGTCACCCTCGTCTCCGGCTGCCCAAAGCGAAAGTGCCTAGCATCCATCGCCATCCCCGCCGCCGTCCTAGCGTTACTACTCGGCTGGATGTGGCTCAGCCTCCCCGCCAGCGAACCGGACGAAGCAACTGCTGCTGCTTCTGCTGCGGTGCCGGCTGGTGATTAACGATCTGCCGCAGAACCGAAACCTCCCTTCCGGCTTCTGGCAACTGCCAACCGCCAACCGCCGACTGCGTTCGCTGGCGATTAGTACCCTATATTGTTTGAGCTCTTGGCTTCTTTGAGCCGTCAACGAGCGCCAATCTACAACCGACCACCGACCACGACCAATTGAGCATCCCAAGCTCTTCGACTTCCGCGAGAATTTAAAGGTGGAGTAGCCCATCTCGCACAAGACCTTCAAGCGAGCGAGACGGCGATTGCTCGTCTCTCATCTGCTGACGAATCGCTCTAACAGGAATCACCACCCCGTCAGCTGAAGCGGCTGCCACCCC
>JBKJOR010000237.1:0-8614 GCA_046595575.1 Pyrinomonadaceae bacterium
CATGAATTGTATAAGCAAACAACGCGTAACAAACGGCTGAACTAACGAGTAAACCAACTACGAATATGATGATTGTCATCATATCTGCCTGCCTTTCGCGCTCATCTTAAAGAAAAGTCCAAAGCCAAGAATAGAGGGAACCCAAAGTCCGACGAAAATTCCAGCATCTCTATTTTCCGAGCCAAATACTCCGAACCACAGAGAGATCGAAAAAAGAAAAGAAACGAAGGCTGCAATTAGAATTATGTAATCTGGTTTAGTGAACATAAATGAACTCCTTAAAAATAATGAAAAAGTAAATAATGGACAGGCTCTCCGATGAATCCTGAGTTCTGTCCATCCTTGATTTCTGTGAATCTATGCGTGCCAAAGACTCCACACGAGCTTGTCAGGCTTATTGCCGATGACCAGGCAAACTGGCTATTTGTTAACTCGGTCTGAACCCGCCAATTTAACCAGTTTGTTATAGACCCCAAGCAGCAGAAAAGGCGAAACCCACTGACCGACGAAGCGGCTCTTTTCCGCATTGCCCTTCAACTCAAAATAAAGCGAGACGCCAATTGACCCGAGCGCGCCCCAAAGAAATATGTCGGATGGCAATTTAGCCGTTTGTTGCTCAATCGTTCGGGCGACGATTCCCTCTGAATGTTCCTGCGCTTCGTTTGTTGTTGCGCGTTGAGTTGCTGTTCCTGTCATTATTCTTTCTCCTTGAACTTAAGCAGTAACGCTCAATGTTCCTGTTGTCTTTAAGGGACGTTTTCCCCGGTTTCTAGCGAATATCGCTAATGTGTTCCCGCAAAATTACGCCTTATTGCATTCAATTGCGGCGTGCGGTTTGTGCGGATTGAATATTACAGAAACTATTTACGAGTGTCAAGAGACTTTTCAGTTTATTTTCAAAGGATAAAGCAATGCATCAGGAAGAATGACTATCACACACGAAAGACCCCCAATGTCTCTCAAACTGCGAGTGTGCGATTTGTGCGGTGTGTGTGTTATGATTTCACAAGTTAATAACCTTTCCCCCTTTTAAGTATCAGGAGAAAAATCGAGTAATATTTACAGAAATAGATGGCAAACATAAAGGGCTTTACCACGATAGAAGTTGCGAGGTTGTGCCGCGTCAGCGACGCGACCGTTAAACGATGGGAAGAAGCCGGACTCTTAAGATCCGAACGGACTAGTGGCGGGCATCGACGTTTTCGCGCCGAAGAAGTAGTGCGTTTTCAGCGCGAACAGGGTCTAGGACTAAAGCAAAGCCACGGCGACGAATCCGTCGCAAAGACGGCAAAACGTACCCGCGACAGAAAAGTTGATTCCGATTCAGAATTTCTTCAATCGTTGATTGCCGGAGGCGAAGAAGCCGTAACGAATTTTTTTATTACCGCGCATTTGGAAGGCAAGCCATTGACCGAAATAATTGACGGTTTTATTTGTCCGGCGATGCAGGAAATCGGCGATTTATGGCATAGAGGGAAACTCAGCATTACGCAGGAGCATCTGGCAACTCGTACCGCCGTATCTGCGATATACAAACTCAGAAGCGCGCTCCCGATTCCCGAAATGAAAAACGGGCTGGCAGTATGTTGTGCAATGGAAGGCGACCTTCACGAACTGCCGACGCTTCTGGCGCAAATCGCCGTTGAAAACGAAGGCGTGGAAGTCATAAATTTTGGCGCTGCCACGCCGCTCTATTGTCTGGCTGATGAGGTCGTGCGGTACTCTCCAAACTTTGTCTGCATTTCCGCGACGGTAATAAATGATCTAGAACGACTGTCGCGGGATTATAAAGATTTCAGAGAAAAAATAGCCAAACTCGGAATTCCTATTCTGCTCGGCGGAAGAGTCTTTGAAGACGAGCATATACGCAACCGTTTCAAGAGCGAGTTTTACGCGCGTAGTTTTACTGATGTCGCAGAATTCGCACGTAATCGTGTCCATTTAGCTTTGCCTTCTTGAACGTTAATTTCGATGCCTTCTAATGCCGAAGGCTCAAGCTGATCGGGCAGGTATTGACTGACTCTCCTGCTGGACTTGCGGTCTTCATGCAGGACGGCGTGGCGCCTCGACAAAGACGATTATCTCGATAACTTAACGCTGCACTGGTTAACGCTAGGCGACAGCGTTTAGTGCTGATGCTCGGCGGCTTGATTACCTTTCAGCCATTCGGCCCGCAAAGAAAAACTTCCGTTTGTTACCACCTTGTCACCTACGTTAAGGCCTTCGAGAATTTCGTAGCGTCCTTCCGCTTCGGCGCCAAGTCGAACGGGCCTTAGTTCGAAAACGTTGGGATCCGCAGTCTGGACGAAGACGATCTGCTGGCCGTTGATTTTCTGCACAGCCGATACCGGAACGACAGGGACGGTCGTTTCGGCACCGCCGGCCGATCCGAGCGCAACGCCGACATACATACCGATCCTAAGTTCCCGGTCGGGGTTCGGCAGATCAACCCGCACCTTTACGGTCCGCGTCGCCTGGTCGAGCTGCGGATCGATGTATGCAACATGCCCGCGGAACAAACGGTTAGGAAATGCATCCGCAGTCACACTCGCGCCGGTACCCACTCGAAGCCGTGCGACATCACGTTCATAAACTTGCGCGATGACCCAGACATTCGACAGATCAGTAATCCGCATCAACTCTTTGTTTGCCTCTACAACCTCGCCGGCGTTAACCGACCGGGCCGTCACGGTTCCTGATGCCGGTGCCGGCACGGCAAGCTCGGATGTGACTTGCGACGCCGAGCGAAGTGAGTTAACCCGTGCCGAAGGCATTCCGTAAAGGATCAGCCGCTGCCGTACGGAAGCGAGCTCGCTCTCAGCCGTGCGCAGCTTATTCAGAGCTTCTTCACTTGCCGAACGAACCTCAGCGCTGATCGGCAATAGTTGTCCGGCACGCGTCTCTCGCAGTCGAGCTTCTTCGAGTTCGGCCTCCGCTGTTCGCAGCTTGGTCGTGTCTTGTTCGAAGTCCTCCCGGCTCGCCGCTCCGATGCGCAATAAACGCGTCGTCCGTTCATATCGATTCCGCATTTCGTTGAGCGATGCCTCGGAAGCCTTGCGCTGTCTCGCTGCCTGCTCGAGCTCGCTGCGGCCAGGCTGGTTTATGACCACAAGGCGCTGCGTTCGCGCATAATTTTGCCGGGCATTCGCCGCCTCGGTCTGTAAAGCTGTGTACCGAGACTGTGTCTGGGCAAACTCGTCACTAAAAATGACGGCGACGGTCTGTCCCGCAGCCACGTTGGCACCCAGCTCCGGAACGACGCGACGTACGATCCCGCCGATCAATGCGACTGCGGGAGTTTGTTTGTACGCGTTCGCCTCAACTGTGCCTGTTGTTGTCGTCTGACTGGTTTCGGTCGATAACTGTTCGCCGACTGCCTCAACGGTAATCCCCGCATTCTGTATCTGCTCCGTCGAAAGGGTAACTGTCTGGTTCGCTAATGTCTCTGCCGCCGTCTCACCGACAGATGCTCGCGGAGCGGGAACGGGCCTTCCGGCCTCACCGCTGGAACCAAAGAGGTACCATCCGATCAGGAAGACGACGACGATCGCCAGTATCAAGGCGGCGATCAGTCCGGGATGGAGACGGCGTCGAACAGGCGACACTTCTTCCTCGTGCCGTATTACCTCAACATCTGCGGTGACGATCCGCTCGTCTTTTACCGTCTTGTCCGCCGGCCGTTGGTCAGGGGGCTTTTCTGATTCGTTCATTTGTTTACAAGCTCCGCCGCGTATGTCGCACGCAGGATATCAACGCGCGCAAGATACGCTTCAAGTTGTGCCTCGATGTAACCGCTTTCTGTGTCTATGAATCTGCGCTGTTCGGCTATGTAATCCAGCAGCGTCTTAGAGCCGAGTTCGTAGGTTTGGCGAACGACGCTCAAATTCGCTGCCGCCTGATCGCGCACTCCGACGCGATAGATCTCCATCGCACGGAGGGCGCGGTTGTATCGCGCATATGCGGACGCAATCTCTCGCCTTACCGTCAGCTCGCCGAATTCGCGTCTGCTGCGGGCGGCGGCGGCTTCCAACTGCGCGGCAGCGATCATTCCCTGGTTGCGGTTTCTGACAGGGAGATTCAGACGCACGCCAAAAGTAAAGAAGTGAAATTTGCTGTCGATCGGCAGCAGTGCGGCAGTTGACTCCTCGATGCCAAGCAGAGGAAAACCAGACTTCATTCTCTGGTAGCCAAGCATTACGTCGGCGTCGATCCTGCCTTCAGCCTTCGCCTGTTCGATTCGCGCCGCGCCTAGCCGCTCAACAGCTCGGGCCCCGACGATGTCGGGTCGCGTTTGCAGTGCGACCTGAGTAGCAATTTCTTGTGGAGGCACAGGTCGCGCGAGCAGATCAGTGAAATCACCGCGGAGCTTCAATGGTGCTTCCGGACTCATCCCGACGAGATTTCTAAGCTCGAACATCCTCAGCTCGACCGCGCCTTCGGCAGTCTCACGCATTACACGTATACGATTGAGCTCGACGGATTCCATGTTTTGCTCGAGAGGCTGGGTGCGGCCCTCGGCGACCTTTGCGGCAACGAGATCGAAATTCTCTTTGGCGATAGATAGCATCTCCTCGGTAAATTTCAGCTTTAGAATTGCCGCCAACGCTTCTCCAAATTTAGAACGCACCTCCGCCGCCACCTGCCGCTCGCGTTCGAGAGCGGCCAGCTCGCGGATCTCGAGCTCCCGTTCGGCGATACGTATGCGGGCCGTGCGCCTGCCACCCAGCTCGAGCGGCAGCCCGCCTTGCACCATCACGTTATTGTCCGTTCCACCCAATTGACGCGCACCAGTGATCTCGAGACTGGGATTCGGACGAAGCCGTGCCTGTCTGAGAAGATCCGCCCCGGCTTCCGCTTCTTGGCGCATAGCCGTGAGCTCAGCATTATTTGTCAGAGCCAGGGTGACAAGCTCGTCGACCTGCTTGCCGGAATTGGAATCTATGTAATTTGATAATGTGGGCGCGATCGGCAGATCTGGAGTTTGTGACAAAGCGATCTGATGCGTGAAGAGCAGCACGAATACGAGCTGGTAAAGTCTGGCTTGCGGCCATTTCGTTGTTCTCTTCGCTGTTTCGAGCTTCATCTAAATCCTTTCGGCAAGGTCTGTGGCCTAGCTGCCTTCATTCTTCAGCTCACGCAATCTGAGCCAGTAGAAGATGACTGGCGTGACGATTAGCACGTGAAGGAGACTTGAGACCATCCCGCCAAACACCGGAACAGCAAGCGGCCGCATGATCTCAGAGCCAGTGCCGGAGCTCCACATGATCGGTAACAGCCCGACAACGATCGTTGTCACCGTCATGATCTTCGGCCGCAGCCGCAAAAGCGCGCCTTCGGTTACGGCTTCGAGCAAGGTTTGCCGATCAAGTTTTCCTACCGCCTCTTTCTTGCGGTTCACTGCCTCTTCCAAATACACGACCATGACGATCGTCGTTTGTACCGCCGCCCCAAACAAGGCGATAAACCCGACCCATACCGCGACCGAAAAGTTGTATCGGAGCAGCCACAACAAGTAGAAGCCGCCGGTCAACGCGAACGGAACCGCGAGCAGAATATGAGCGGCTTCGAGTAGCGAGTGATACGTAAAATATAGAGTCGCGAATATGATCAGGATAACGATCGGAACCACGATCATAAGCCGGGCACGAGCGCGCTGCTGATTTTCGTACTGCCCGCTCCACGCTACGTAGTATCCGGTCGGTAGCTCGACCTTCTCCGCGATGGTCTCTTTCGCTTCATCGGCAAAGCTGCCGATATCCCGCCCGCGAACGTTCAACAGCACGGTGCCGCGAAGAAGGCCGTTCTCGCTCTGAATCATCGACGGTCCTTCGACCGTGTCTATTTCGGCGAGCTGGCCAAGCGGTATCGGAGCTCCGCCCGGTGCGGTAACCGGGATCCGCGAGATGGCCTCCGGTGAATCGCGAAATTCGGGTGCAAAGCGTGCACGGATCGGAAATCGTCGCCTGCCTTCGATCGTGACAGTTAAATTCGTCTCGCCGATACCTTTTTCGATCACATCCTGGATGGTCCGAACATCGATGCCGTAGCGGGCTGCCGCGGCGCGGTCGATCTTAATGTCGATATACGGAGCACCGCCGATTTGCTCCGGATATACATCGGCTGCTCCGGGAACCGTTTTCACCACGGCGGCAATTTCGCGTGATAAATGTTCAAGGGTTTCGAGGTCGTTTCCGAAGATCTTTATACCAATCTGCGAACGGATACCCGTCGCAAGCATCTCGATACGATTGATGATCGGTTGTGTCCAAATGTTTGTAACGCCGGGAATTCGTAAGGCCGCGTCCATTTCGGCGATTAGAGTTTCCCGAGTAATACCGTCCCGCCACTGGTCTTCAGGTTTAAGATGAACGATCGTCTCGTTCATATTTATTGGAGACGGGTCCGTTGACGTTTCAGCACGACCAGCTTTTCCCACGGCCCATTCCACCTCTGGAAAAGTGGTTAGGATCTGGTCCTGCTTGCTTAAAATTTTCGTCGCTTCGTCGAGCGATATAGCAGGGTCGGTGACCGGCATGTAAAGCAGGTCGCCCTCATTTAGCGGTGGCATGAACTCGCTTCCCAACCTCGTCATCGCGATCATCGCCCCGATAAAAAACACAAGAGCAATTCCGGCCGTCGCGGCCCGGTGCGTGAGTGCCTTTGTCAGCAGGGGCGTGTAGATGCGCCGAAGAAAACGCATGATAGGGTTCCAATCTTCATGCCGAAGCTTACCGCCCAGGAGGTATCCGCAAAGCACGGGCACGAGTGTCACTGCCATAAATGCCGCGCCGATCATTGCGAAAGTTTTTGTGAAAGCGAGTGGATGAAAAAGTTTC
This sequence comes from Pyrinomonadaceae bacterium, assembly GCA_046595575.1. GTDB lineage: Bacteria > Acidobacteriota > Blastocatellia > Pyrinomonadales > Pyrinomonadaceae > OLB17. The sequence continues at coordinate 6,837 of JBKJOR010000237.1, forward strand.
CCTTCCTGGCCGGTCAATGCGAAGACGGGAATGAAAGCGATCACGATGATTGCCATGGACGCAAATATCGGGCGCCCAACCACCTTGGTTGCCTCGAGAACGATCTCCCAGACACGTCCCCGGTCGCTGAGACTCACGCCTTCTTTCTCGATCGCGCGGTATGCGTTCTCGGTAACGACAATACCCGCATCCACCAGATCCGACACCGCAATCGCAATTCCGGCGAGCGACATGATGTTCGACGTGATGCCGGCGAAATACATAAACAGGAAAGAGATGAGCGCGGCCATCGGGAGCGGAATACTGACGATAAAGATCGAGCGGAAATGCGCCAGGAATATCAAATTAACAAGCGTCACCAGGATGAGCTCTTCGATAAGCGCTGTTTTGAGCGTATCCGACGTGCGGTTGATAAGATCCGTCCGATCATAGAAGGGTACGATCTCGACACCCTCGGGAAGGCCAGGCTTGATCTCCTCGATCTTCAGCTTCACGGCTTCGATAGCTTCGAGCGCGCTGATGCCGTAGCGCATGATGACCACGCCGCCAACGGCTTCCTTTCCATTTTTATCCAGCGAACCGGTGCGAAACGCGTTTCCTATTTGAACGTTGCCTATGTCGCGAACATAGACCGGGGTTCCGTTGCTGGAGGTGAGGACGATATTCTGTACGTCGGCGACAGATTCGACAAGGCCGATCCCGCGCACGACGGCCCACTGTCCGGCCTGCTCGACCACATTACCGCCGACATTACTATTTGAGCTTTCGACAGCTTCGACAACCGCAGAGAGCGACAGATTGTAAGCACGCAGTTTGTTCGGATCTACTTCGACCTGATATTGCTGGACAAAGCCGCCGACCGTGGCTACCTCAGCGATGCCGGGCGTCGATGTGAGCTGGTATCTTACAAACCAGTCTTGAAGCGTGCGCAGGTCGCGCAAGTTCATTCGATCGGATTCCAGCGTGTACCAATAAACCTCGCCCAGTCCCGACGCGTCGGGGCCGAGCGTCGGAGTGACACCTGCAGGCAGTTGCTTAGTCACCAGATTCAGGCGTTCAAGCACGCGGGTTCGCGCCCAATACAGATCAACCTTGTCCTCAAAGATCACGTTGATCATTGAGAAGCTGAAAGCGGAGCTTGCCCTAACGGTGCGCACACCCGGAAGTCCCTGCAGGCTGGTCACCAGCGGGTACGTGATTTGGTCTTCAACTTCCCGGGGCGACCGTCCGGCCCAATCGGTGAAGACGATTACCTGATTATCCGAAAGATCGGGAATCGCGTCGATGGGCGTTCTCACAAGCGCCCAGTATCCGGCGGTAGCGATGCCGATATACACGGCGATCACTATTACCCGATTTTCAATCGACACTTTGATAAGCCAGTTGATCATTTGCTCCTATTCAATTCCCCGGCGCCGTACTCACTGTGCGGTAATCGGGAGCGTGACTTTTCCTTTGCCCGCCGGGCCTTCGTATGTGATTTGTGCCTGCCATTCACCGGCCATTTCGACGTCGGCCTTGCCGGCGTATGCACCGGGAGTGCTCGTTGTCGTGAAAGCGGACTGACTGTTCATTGCCGACATCGAACCCATCGACGGCATAAAAAAGTTTAATGATACTGAACCGACATCGACCGGTTTGCCTGAAGCGTCGGCGAACGACAGCGTGAAATTCTGATTACCTTTTCGCAGGACACCGTCCGAGCTAGAAAGAGTAACGGTAAGATTATTGCCGGCAGGGCCGCTCTTGATCGACTTGCCCGCGCTGGCTGGACCACC
>JBKJOR010000247.1:0-5792 GCA_046595575.1 Pyrinomonadaceae bacterium
GGTTCGTCCTTGTGATCCAACTGGGCGGCGAACGCTTCGGAAAGACTGCGGCCATTTATAATGAGGTCACTTGCATCGAGCAGTGCGTCAGACAACACTTTGTTCGTCTGAGCAAAAGCCAGTAGGCGGCAAACCTGCGTCGGACTTTCACCGACCTCCATCAGGTCACCGAACTGTTCGGCAAGCGTTGCAAATTCAATACTCGTCGGACGCCGGTTCTTTTTGCGAGGCCCGCGGCGTTCTTTCATTGCCTCGACGCTGATACCCGCTCGCTCTAGCTCGTTGGCGGCGAGACCGACGTCCTCGGTCTGGACAAAACCCTTGACGGGCGCTCCGAGCGAATCGACACCGCTGAAATTGTATCCGCCGTCGGACTGGCTAGCTTCGAGACCGCCGATCGCTCCCGCACGGTTGAGATCAGGCGCTATGTAGCGGCCGGTCGAGCCTAACGGCCGGATCGGACCGGTTGTTGTTCCTGGTATGTCGTTTAGCTCGTTCATTCTGACTTTCTGATTTCTACAAATACTGGCGGCGAGGCCGCCTAAGATGCTAGCCAGACGTGAAACGTCTGGGTTATCCGAATTTCAATTCCGCACTGAAGGTGCGGTAGATATGGGCTTTCCGCGCCTTCAGGGCGGCAGCGATTTAATGTGCCGTACCAGAAGCTTCGCATCTGGCTAAAGTCTGTGGCAGCTTCGCCGCCGCAAACTTCGACAGCAATTCAGATCCCTTTCCGGTTGCTCCTACTGATCGAATCACAAGAGCGGCCGCAAGCGGGCCTTCCGGACTTGCAAATGTTGCAACTGGCGAATGTTGCAATAAGTCCGCAGCTCATCCTTTTCCCATCGTCTCGTGCCGCTCGATCGCATCCTGCAGCGACTGTGAACTTTCATCGATCGCGGCTTGCTCGAACTCGCGATTCGAGAACTGACGTTTGCTTTCGACCAGTCCGAGGACCGCGGCCACTTCCATTTCCGACGTAATTCCGGCCAGCACTTTCTCACGTGCGACGTCCTTCATCGGCATAAGGTAGCCGGCCCGGACCGCCTTCTGCACTACATCGCGGGCGGTCAGGCTTCGGTTCTCGACCCACTCTTTTACCTCGTCGTTGAAATAGAGCAACTCGGCCATCGCCGTTCGGCCTCGTGTTCCCTTGTTGAAGCAATCGGGACAACCGACGCTTTTATAAACTTCGCGCTCGTACATCTCGGACGGATGCGGATCGACGATCCGGCACCGCTCGCAAAGTTTTTTGATCAACGCCTGTGCGAGTATGAGATTCAAACCGGTCGACAGATTCTCTCGCGGCAATCCAAGCTGGAACATGCGCGATAGTGTGTCCTCAACGCTGGCCGCGTGGAACGTCGACAAAACCAGATGACCTGTCAGCGCTGCGTTGATCGCGACCGATGCGTGCTCGGACGAACGGAGCTCGCCGATGCCGATGATGTCTGGGTCGGCGCGTAGACACGAGTAGAACGCATCCCACCACGTGAACGGCGTGTTAGGCCGCAGGCTCATCTGCGTCCGGTAGAGCGAACGAATCTCGATCGGTTCGCCTATCTCGATGATCTTGTAGCTATCCGTTTCTTCGAGCGCGGCATAGATCGATTCGAGCGTGTTCGTCTTACCCGAACCCGTCGCACCGGTGACGATCAGAATGCCTCGCTTCTGTGTGTACGCTGCCCTGAGATCGGCGATCTGACGCGGAAGAAAACCGACCTGGTTGATATCGCGGATCGGCTTCAACTGCGAGCGAAGAACGATCGACGGTGCGTACAAGGTCGGCTGTGAAACGAATCGCAACTCGACCTCGGCCGTCCGTCCGTCGCGAAGTGCACGGACCTTGACGGTCGAGTCGATGTCCTTGAACTTCATCTGCGTCGCGTCTTTGCCCGACGTTTCGGCCATGCCCATGCAAAGCTGTTTGATCTTGACGAAAGGAATGTTATCCCACCGAACGAACATCTCACTGTCGTAGCGGAACCGGATACGGCCCGACGGCTGGCCGGCCTCGATGTGCATGTCGCTCGAACCCGAGCGAAGAAACTCCATCAGGATCAGACGTATGAATTCCTGGGTCGTTAGCTCGGCTTCATTACGTCGAATGTTGCGTTCGTATTCCTCGCTATCGGTGAGGTCGATCCATTCTTCCGATTGGTCGGCCAAGTCAGCTTCGCTAGCAGCGTGGGTCGCGTACGCTTCTTCGGCCGTGAAGAAACTTTTTCCTTCGCCCCAATTCTTTGTTTTCTGCGACTGCTTTTTCTGTTGATGCTCGAGCACCGCGGACTGCGTTCGCTCATCGTAGATGTGCGAATACAAGTATTCGAAAAATGTCTCTTCAAGCTGGACGAACTTAACGTTGAACGGGCTGACGCGCAGGGCATGGACGACGCCGTTTCGATGATCGCCGTTTCGGATCTGGACAAGTCCGACCTCGAAATGCGCGGCGTCGAAAGGACCGCTCCAAACATTTAAGACGATCGCACGGTAGCGGCTCGAAGATTCGCGATTCAGATGTTCGGAAAGCTTTTGTAGGTCGTTGACGCTGTACTTCTGCTCGTGACCCGCTTCATGGGCGAGAGAAAAATTGACGGGTGCCTGTGCCCAGGGCTCGTCCAGACCAACGCGCTCGTCGTCGTGCACCAAAGGTAATTCGTTTCCTGCTCCGTCGATCAGATCAACGAAGATGTCGTCTTTTAATTCACCACTCGACATAAAAAACTGCGAAATTCATGGTTAAGACGATGCCGCCCATTGTTTATTGCGTAGAGATCGGGCCAAGTCGGACAAATTTTTTAATTATCCGGCTTTTTCGGCACCACCTGCTTTGGCTCGCCTTTAATTGCACGGTCAAGCTGCTCCGGCGTGAGCGACGGCGGATTCGTGGTCGCACCCGGAACGATCACCGGTTCGATCGCTTCACCATACGGAATGACTGAGACCGAGATGGCGAAATACAGACGGTTTATGCGCGTGTCGCGAATTCGCCGTTTGAACAACTGGCCGATTATCGGGATGTCGCCGAGGCCGGGAGTTTTCGAAACCGACTTGCTGTCCTGGTCGACGGTAAAACCACCCAGGATGGCCGTCTTATCTTCGCCTAGCAGGAGCTGTGTCTGAACCGACCTCTTGCTGATCGCCGGAACACCCCGCGCGGTGACAGACGAATCGACGTCATTTGCCGCAAGACGCAAATCGAGCGTTACCGCGATCGGATTTCCGTTGTCATCATCGACGACATACGGCGTGACCGCCAGGTTGTTCGATGCATCGACGAAGGTAACGGTACCGACACCGCCGAGCGAACTGTCGATGACGATCGGCAACTGTCGTCCGACCTCGAGAGTCGTGCACAAGCCGTCGAGAACCGTAGCAAAGGGACGAGATTTAACCGTTATCACACCGTTCTGTTGAAGAGCGGTAGCCTGGACGTTGAAGTCGAAGGTTCCGAGGATGGCGGTAAAATCAAACAGAGTCCCGGCGCCTCCCAGAGTGTGTCCGAAGATGCCGCCGGATACGCCGTCGTTACCGGTTCCCGTGATCGAAGTTTGGACGCCAATATCTTGCAGACGGTCCTGGTTGGCCGAGTAGACCAGCCCCTTGATGACAACCTGGAACGGCGGCCTGTCCGCCCGTGAAACTATTTGATCGATCAGAGCATGCTCGTCGGTGGTTGCGCTTATAACCAGGATATTTCGTCCCGGAATCTGGGTTACAAAGCGGTTCGTTCTTCTCTCTTCGGTCTGTTGATTTCCTCCCTGACCACCTCCGCCGCCGACTATGCTCTCGTTCCTGGCACGAAGACCGAGGATCTTTTCGATCTCGACGATCAATTTGTCAAAGCGGTTACTGCCCTGCTGCGAGACTGTTTCACCAGTCTGACCGCCGCCACCACCTCCAATACTACCGCCGGATGAGCCTCCGCCACCGCCCGATCCGCCGCATCCACCCTGACCTCCACCGCCCTGGCTTCGCCCGGCGAGATCAACTGTCCCGCCCGATGCACGCTGCAGGAATTTGAGCTTGAGGAATCTGGTCGTTACTTCGGCGCTGTCCTGCAATCTGGGCAGATCGCTGTTCTGCACGAGCTCGATCGTATTCGCGGTAATGCACCGAGCGCGGACGCCGGAAACAAAAAGCTGGGAACGGAGGAGAACGTTCCACGGGATGCTGCCGGTCTTGATATTGATGGGCAGGTCACGCAGATTCGGCCCCATTAAGAAGTTCACCCCGTAGCGATTGTGAATCTGATCGAGAAGGTCTTCGAGGGTCAGTTGGGTCGATTGGTTGAAGGTGAGATCGCGACCCACGAAGTTAGGGTCGCAGTAATTGCCGTCCGCTACTATGAACGAACTTGAGGAGTTCGGGCTCCAACCGACGAACGCGAGTTCGGACGCAGCCTTCGACAGGAGCTGCTTAGTCCGGTTGCTGTCGACTGCTGGGGCGACAAGACTTTCGGTGAACGAAGCCATCGGAAGAGGGTCCTTCGCCACGACTGGCCAGACACCCACCACCGGCCTCGGGGATGACACTCGTCCTCCACCATGAAGTGCCGTCGGTTGAGCTTTAATCTCGGTTCTTTCCCAAACGCCCGGTGCCGATGCAGTCACGGGATACTGCGCAAAAAAGCTGAACGTGATCAGCAGAGCCAGCGAAAGAACTATAAAATCTCTGATGCGTTTCATTGTATTGCTCCGTGCTTGCCGGGACGATCGTCCGCAGACGTAGTCCCCTGACCTTATCTACTGTTGACCAGTGCCCTGCGAAATCGCAGCGGGCTGGCAAGGCTCGGTGTCCGAATATGATTTGCTTCGTAATCCATTTTGAAACGCGAAAACAACTTCCTTCGCGTCAAACCCGTAAAGCGACCCGTTATAGAATCTAGTTCCCGATGGAAAGCTAAATGTGCGGCACAAGGAGGCTGAGAAAAGCATCACCTCTTGAGCCCTGTCGCCCCCGCTGGCAAAGCCGACCGGGACAAGATCTTCGACCGCTAACACCTCCGACTCGGGGCCGACAAACTCACCTCTCTTCTGCCTTTCCAGCCAGTCGGCATATCGCGAAGGAACGTCGTAAGACTGGATGATCGACGCCGGTCCGTTTTGCGAGAGCATGGTCTGCGGCGACGTCCCGCCGCCACCGCCGGATGAACCGACCATCTGTGGCGAGCTGCCGGATGCAACCGGAGGGCGAGATGTAGTCGCGGTCGCGACCACTACGCCGGATAGACCTGCCCGGTCTAGAAAAGGATTGTGCACTGCGGTCGTCGCCGGCAATGTATCGAACGCCAAGGCCTTTGCGAGTTCCGTCTGGAGCTTCGGATCGATGACGATGACCGGGGCGGCAACTTCCGAACTTACGTCTGCCAGTCGCCGGTCGGCGATAGTTTCGAACATCGTCCAGGCGACGAGGAGTATCGCAACTCCTAAAAATAAACCGACGAACAAGAGACCCAGCCTCATCGACAGACGGTCGCGGGCGGGAAGGGCCGGATGGAGCGATCTTACGGTTCGCATTAGTTAGCACCCTCCGTCTTGATAGTTGTCGCGAGGTCGGCCGGTATCGCAGGCATTTCAGCCGGCGGCGGTGCATGGTAGGCGACCAGCGTAAAGCCGGCCGATACGTCGGACTTTAACGACACGACCGAAAAATCACGTACGAGTAAAATTCGCGGCATCCGGGAAATATCGGCGAAGAAATTAACGACGCTCGGATACGGTCCCCTAACGATCGCAGGTATCTCACGTTCGTATAACTTTTCGGCGGAGGGCGACTTGATCGAATCCTTC
>JBKJOR010000023.1:0-14274 GCA_046595575.1 Pyrinomonadaceae bacterium
GCTCGTGCTAGCTGCTCTTGGCTGGCTAGTGACGGGTCCGTATAAGGGCGGCATTGCCGGTTTCGATGCGGCCATTCGCACCGCGATCCGCCATATGCAGTCGCCGATGTGGACGTCGCTGTTTCTTACCGTCACGAAGCTCGGCTCGACTCTGTACCTAACTATCATCGGCTCGGTCGCGGGGCTGATATTTATCTTACTGAGATGGTTTCGGCCGTTTTTTATTTTGATAGTTGTGATGGCCGGTCAGGCCGCTCTTCATCACGGATTCAAGTGGCTCATAGCGCGACCGCGGCCGCCATCGTTGATAAGCTATCGCGAGATCGAAAGCTTTAGCTTTCCGAGTGGCCACGCCGTCGCCTCACTTTGCCTGTACGGCACGATCGCCTGGATCGTCGCATCGCGAGTTGAAAGTCCCGCCGTGAAAGCGGCGACAGCCATGGTCGCCGTCATTCTTATTTTTCTGATCGGGATGTCACGAGTCTATATCGGCATTCACTATCCGACCGACGTACTCGCCGCTTTCCTCGCCGCGACGATCTGGACGTCGGCAGTCATGTCGACGGATCGTAAGGTGCTCTAATCGACTTTAGCGACGCGCCTGACTGGAACGCAGGCGGCCCGCCTGCAACGCTGCAGAAGCAGCGTCAACCGGCTACTTATCGACAAGAAGTTGTAACAGCTGGCAAGAACATTTCTGGCGGGAGCAAGCTTGCAGAGTGGGCGTCTCTCCTGCAACGTGCGGCGCAGCGTCAACGGTCGGCCAATCGACTAGGATGTGAACGGCCGCAAACGTGAGGAAGCGTCAACCCTCGGCATAAGCACTCGAAAACCGCCAGTCGCTCGCCGCCTTACACAAACGAGCTTTCACCGGATTGTTTTCGATATATCGGATTACGCTGGTGTAGTGTCTCTCATTTCGAATATACCTATCGAAAGCTTCTACCTGCCAGAATCTTCCAGTTCGCCCAAGCACCTTGTTCGCCTCGTGCGCGGTATACGATTTCATTGAATGAACTATCGTCGATACCTCGACGCCTGCGAATGGAATTACTAGGACGTGTACATGGTTAGGCATGATCACCCACGCTATCAGTTTGTACTTCTTCTCGTTGTGGAAGTTTAAGTTGTCGGCGACGATCGTGGCAACAATCGGATCCTTCAAGAAACAGGAACCGTATCCGGCATCGAGAAATTTCTCAACGCGCTTCCTAAACTGGATATCCGTTAGTTCCTTCTTCCACTCTGCGATAACTGCCTGTGGAACCGAGTCGGAGAGTCGGAAGGTGAGAAATTGCGGTATTGATCCACCCTCAAAATGTGGAAGATGGCCACGGTCGTGCCATCCATGTGCAGAGCGAAGCCCCTTCGGTGGGAAATTGTAGTCGATGGGCATGCGCGTTACGCTGCCTCACAGTGCAGCGGTACAAATTCTGGTCGAAAGGTAAGCGGTTGACGCTGCTTCGCAGCGTTGCAGGCGGGCCGCCTACGTTCCAGTCCGTAGGTCCCCTGAGGATCAACTCGTCAACCGCCGATAGATATTCGGCATCCTCTCCGGCAATGACAAAACATCGTCGATGATCGTGTAGCCGACATCGCCGTACAGGTCTTTCAGCTCAGCCTCGCTCTCACGATCGACCGTGACACAGAACGGTGTAATTCCTGACGTTTTTGCCTCGATAAGCGCCTCGCGTACGTCTTCGCGAGCGTAACGAGCGTCGCCGTAATCGTGATCGTACGGGCGACCGTCGGTAAGGATGATCAAGAGCTTGGTTCGAGACTCTTGACGGAGCAACTTGTGCGACGCGTGACGGATCGCAGCACCGAGTCGGGTATTGTTCTGGAACGTGATCCCTCCGATCCGCCGTTCGATCTCTTCCGAATACTTCTCATTAAAATCTTTCACGACGTAAAACTTTACGTTTCGGCGGCCTTCGCTGGTAAAGCCGTTGATCGAATAAACATCGCCAACCGCCTCGAGCGCCTCGCTCATCAAGACAAGACCTTCTTTCTCGATCTCGATTATCCGTCGACCCGGATACGTGTACGGCTGCAGCGGATTGCGCGTGATCGTCCGGGCCGTCGATGACGATTGGTCGAGAAGTATCGAAACTGCAACGTCGCGCTGTCTCCGTAAACGCTTGGTATAAATATTTTCGGACTGCCGACCATCGGCCTTGCGATCGATGACGAAGTCGACGAGAGCGTTAAGATCATAATCCTCGCCATCCAACTCGCGATTGATACGAGTCATGTTCTCCGGTTTCATCAGTTGGAATTGATGCCGGATCGACGAGATGACACCGCGATAACGCGAGCGCGCGAGTTCGACGAAATTCCGGTCACCCTGCTTCACTTTCTTTTCGATCACGCGGCTCCACCCGACGCGATAATCGTTCAGTTCGCGGTCCCACTCGTCATACGCGAATGCAACGTCGTCCGACTCCAGCGCGTGTTCCGGCATTTCATGCTGCGACCACGACTCACTTCCCTGAAGGTCGTCTGGTTCGCCTTCGTCGTCTTCAAGACTGTTCCAGGCGCTGAACAGGTCACGGATGTCCTGAGCGTCCTTCGGCCGCTCTTCGCGTTTTACCTGATCTTCCGTTACGGCCTCACCCGATTCCTTGTCTTCGTAGGCGTACTCTCCCTTTTCCTCCTCGCTATCACTCTCGGCCTCTTGGTTCTGCTCGGGCGAGATATTTTGAAACAGGTTGTAGACGCGGCTTGTAGCCATGAGGGAGTCTGACACGCTAGGTAGAGAGTCACCGCCGAGACGCTGAGACGCGGAGGATTCTTCTGCAGTGATTCGGCAATCCCTCTCTTCGTCGCTCTGCATCCCTGCGTCTCGGCGGTGAAAGCCCACGTAATCCGAAACGACCGTCTCGATCTCCGAGACAACCTGGCCGTAAAACTGACGAGCGTCGTCTGTCGCTCCGCCGCAGAGTGTGATCTGAAATAACAATTCGAACGGAACCTGATGTATAGGTAGGTCAAAAATGTACGGCCGCGAGCCGCGCAGAAACTGCTTCATAAGGTCGAGGTCTTTTCGCAGCCCTCGATACGTCGATCGAAGCCGGGCGTCGATACGCGCATTCTCCATCGTCCCGAAGATTTTCTTTGCGAGACGCGGGTCGGGAAAAGCTCTTAATACTGTGCGGTGATCGGAATCCTTCGGGAACTTTCTCTTCGGGCGGCTTTCAGGTACGCCGCTTTTTTCTCCCGTCTGCACGTCCTCGATATAACCGGCCAGTGAAAACGCATCACGCTGTTCCGCGGTCGCTTCGTACAGAGCGGAGAGCTCGTTAAAGGCGGCCCGTAAACCCGGCGTATCCTTTTCGAAAGTTCCGAATTCGATCTGTCCGGCACCATGCGCGGCGAGGACTTTGTACAATCGAAAATCCTTATCTTCGTCGTCGAACTCGGCCACAGCCGAAGGCAAATAGATCGTCTTGCCGTCGCCGATCCGGGACTCTTGCGGGACGTTGGTAAGCGTGGCGATCTCAACCGTCTTTCCCGTCAGGCCCTCGATGTAGATCCTCAAAATATTCTGAACATCCTCAAGATGGAGTCCGGCACGCGTGTTCTGCAAGATCGCATTCGACTGGCGTGTCTCGAGCGCAAAGTAGCTCCGCCGCGCCTTTGGCGAATCGTCAACGGTTTCGCGCAATCCGACATCTATCCACTTTTCAAATTGTTCAAGGCTCACACGGCGCAATGCTGCTCCGCTGGATCGAAATGCAGCAAGCGCACTTTCGCCGTCGGTTTCGGCGATGACGGCGGTCAGTTGCAAAACGCGCCGCAGCGATCCGATGACCGACGCGGGCTGCTTAAAAAACTTCGGTGTTGTCCGGAGAAATGCGATCAACACGGCATTTCCTTGCCGCGCGACCTTTCTCAAGACGGAACACCAGTCGGTGAAGGCTTCCGGTGCGTGCTTGAGCACCGAGCTTCCCGATGTAATGAAATGGAGCGTAACGCTCCCGCCAAACTCAAGAAAGTCCGCTGCGCTTTCTGCCAGAGTAATAGTGCTTTTCGCCGAGAGGCCATCGATCGCCGACGGGAGTTGCGACCAGAGGTCTGCGGTCATTCCGCCTGTACGTCCGGCGAACATTGAGGCGAGCCGGATCACCTGCGTCGCAACTTCGTATTTTTGTTCGCCGAAGGCTTTGAGCGATTTGGCTACCTGTGAGGTTTTCTGCAGAAAGTCGGAACTGTGTTTGGCCGACCGTCCGGCGATCTCTAAAGCGAGCTGCAATATTTGTGTGAAAAGCTCGTCGTCGTCGACCTCGTCGGCAACCTGGGGAATAAGTTCGAGCGTCTCGAGGGCGATCGAGCTCGAAAGAATAAGTTGGCGGGTACAAATTTGGAAGACGAGGCTGCGGGCCCGTTCTGGCACTTTTCGAAGGCTCTCAACGCCGGCGGAGAAATATAAAGTCCCGGTACGAGCGTTCCCCATAGCGAGCCGCCGGCCAAGTTCGCCCCAGCCTCGTAGATCGTCAGCCGATAATATCTTCGACGCACGGGGCACAGCTTCGACGAACTCGCGGCTGACGCGGAGAGAGATAGCCGCCAATGCCGCACTCGTCTCGAGCGCCGCGCGTTTCTTATCTGCGGGCAGTCGCCCTAGCCGCGCGGCCAAGCCTGTAAAGGTCTGTTTTTTGTCTTCGCCGGATTCCGCCACGATTCAAGTTTAAAAGCTACGGGACGGTAAGGAAAGCTCAGTGGTGGTGTTCTTGGTCGACGACCTCTTTCAGTTTTGAAATATCCATCAGTCGCGCAAAGTCATCGAAGTGAAACATATTCTCGTCCTTACAGTAGTCGCAAAAGAAAGTAACATCGTCACCGAGGTACATGTCCTTGAGATGGTATGCAATAAAACATCCGTAGCAGCGCTGAATACGTTTGCCGAATTCTGTGAGGATTTCCTGTTGGTCAACCATGTTCTTTGATTTCTTTGCGAACTTAGCGAGCTTTGCGTGAGCGGATCTTTTTTCACGCAAAGCTCGCAAAGTTCGCAAAGGCTCATTTTTATGTTATTTCACAACGCCGCGGGTCGTCGTTTCATAGAACGCGACAAGCATATCGACTTCCTTACAATCTGCGATCTCCGCTTTGATCTTTTCCAGTGCTTGACTCGTATTGAGCTTCGCCGAAAGCAGAAAGTGATACGCGCGGTGCAGTTTTTCGATCGTCTCTTTTGAATAGCCGCGGCGCTTCATCCCGACGCGGTTCAGCCCGTAACACTTTGCGTGATTGCCCTGGATGATCGCGAACGGCGGTGCGTCCTTTACGACTACGGAATATCCGCCGACAAACGCCTCATAACCGACGCGACAAAACTGATGAACTCCGGAATACGCACCAACATTTGCCCGATCCGCGATCTCGACGTGGCCCGCCAGGGTCGCCGCATTTGCCATTATCACTTCGCTCCCGATCTTGCAGTCATGCGCGACATGAGCCTGTGCCATCAGAAGATTGTCGTCTCCGATCTTCGTCAGGCCGCCTCCACCGGACGTTCCGCGATGGATCGTAACAAACTCGCGGATCTGGTTTCGAGCTCCGATCGCGGTCGCCGTCGGTTCGCCCGCGTACTTGAGATCCTGAGGGGCGAGGCCGATCGAAACAAAAGGAAATACCCGTGTGTCATCCCCGACGTTAGTGTTTCCGTCGATCACCACATGAGAATCGAGGCGGACACGCTCCCCCAAGACCACGCTTTCACCGATCGTCGAAAACGGACCTAGATAACAATCGTTACCGATACTGGCGCCCGGATCGACGATCGCCGTCTCGTGAATGAACGTTGGCATAGTGGGTCTTTACGATGTCGGAGAAGTATCGGCCGGGGAGGCCTCGTCGGTCTTGCCGGATCGCGTGATTATTATCCAGGTCATGACGGCAGCAACCGGTATCGCCAATGCCAGCCCGAGGATCGCACCGCCGACGATACTTAGAATAAGACCCCAAAACGCGTACTTACGTTGGTGTTTAATGATTCCAACGACGAGCGGGATCAATCCAAACAGAGCGCCTAACCCGACATTGAGCAGTAAAGCGTAAAGGTACAGATCGTTGCGACTCGCTAGGGTGATGTCTTCCATAAATTACTCCTTTGGCCGATCGGCGATGACACTCATTATCTCAGCCTCGGCCGTTACTTTTCCGTCGACGCTCGCTACTCCGCGCATCTTCTGGACTCGACTGCCGATACGGAGTGCCGTCACCTCAAGCATCAACGTGTCTCCCGGCACGACAGGACGTCTAAACCGGGCCTTCTCAATACCGCTGAAAAACGGGATCTTGTCGCCACGATTCTCGAATTCGCGAAGCGCGAGGATTGCCCCGACTTGTGCAAGTGCCTCGATCTGCAAGACTCCCGGCATAACGGGGGCCTGCGGAAAATGGCCTGCAAAGAAATGCTCGTTGATTGTTACCTGCTTAACGCCAAGAATCCGGACGCGTGGCTCGAGTTCGATGATCTTGTCGACAAGGAGGAACGGATATCGGTGCGGAAGGATCTCTTGTATTGCTAAAGAATCGTAGATAGTCATTGACGCACCTATATATACCAAAAGTCAGCAGCCAGCAGAAGAAAACTTCAACCGGCTGCTGACTAGACAACGAGAATAAAACTGGATTAACGAGGCGCGGCGGTCGTCGCCGTCGTCGCCGGGCGTGCATTGTAAAATATGATGAACTCTTTCGTCACATCAACCTTCGCCAGGTCGACTGCCAGGATCAACCCGGCGCCCTCAAGCTTGGCAGCATCAAGAATCAGGGCAAAGCCCTTCTGCTTAGCGAAATCATCCATAGCTCTGCCGATATCCTGAAGGATCGGACCCATCAGCTGCTGCTGACGCTTCTCGAACTTGACCTTTCCGTCTTCCTGCAAACGCTTGATGCGGATCTCCAGACCCTGAGCCTCATCAACCTTCACCTGAACGGTCTCGGGCTTGATAGGCACCGCCGGATTCGCTTTACGAGCATTTTCGACCTCGGTCAGCAAAGTCTGATATCTGCTCGCCAATGTCTGGATCTCGGTCTGCGCCGGCTTAAATTCGTTCTCGAGTGCGTTCATTGCCGTCGAGTATTTTGTTATGCCGCCAGCCGTTGCATCGAACTGGGCGGTGTTAATAACCACTATCTTTGCCGGCTGCTGGGCTGTTGCTGCTGGAACTGTTCCCTGCCCGAACGCCGAGACCGCCGAAATTGCCGCAATAATAAAACTAGCGGCAATGAAACTAAATCTTTTCATTTTATGTAAAGCTCCTTAAAACTTGAGAACTGGTGGATCTTGTCCTGACCTATACTCTTTGAAACTATTTTTCCTTAAACTGTTGCCCGAAGCTGCTGCTTTGAAAAAAAACAATAGTAAGTCAATCCCAAAATGATGTCAATTTACTCACTCTCGGGCGTTAGAACGTCCGGCCGACCGTAAATTTGAAGCCGCTTCGTTTGCCCGGAAGGAATATTCCCGGCAGGTTTTGTGTGAAGCCCAGCTCCGCGTTCGGATTGTAGTAATAGATCAATCGGAAAGGTACGTTCACGACCGGAACCTGGACCCGAAGCTCCAGTCCGACCGACGATTTGAAATCTCCCAACTTACTGAACGCAGCGTCGTCTACCCGCAATAGCGAATTTTGCTGCACCTCACCACGAATAAAGACTGGAGTCACTCCGTCGGGAAGCCGGACGAAAGGACATAAGCCGCCCATCGCGTTACACAGTGTCCGGAAATCGCCTGCGCTCAATACGCGGTCACCCGGAGCGAAGTACAGCAAGCCGGGGATGAACGATCCGAGGCGAGTATCGATACTCGGATTGTTATTCAAGACCAGCTGAGATAAACGCCCTGGACCGATAAACGTATCGTCAGCCAGAAATTCGCTGTTGATCTGTTGAGTGCCCGTCTGACGGAGGTTGAACACACTGCCGATATCAGCAAACACCGCAAGTGTGGCCGGTCCGAAGAGGGGGATTCGATACTCAAAGTTTCCAAGAATCTGCGTGTCGCCGCCGATAAATCTAAAGTTTCGGCTAAAGAGCGCCGCGTTCGGTCCATTGGGACCGGTCAATAACCCGAGCTGTGCTATCTCGTTTCGGGTTCGCTCAGTCATTATCAATGGCGCCACAGAAGAACCTGTGATAGTCGACGACGCCGTAGTGTTCCTTGCAGTTACGTATGTGTCGAACGGAGCAATGGGTCCTATCGATCGGGAATCATAACCGCGGATATCGTTTTCGCTCCCGAGATAATAACGTTCGTAGACCGGCACTCCGCCGACGAAGGCGATCGAATTAGCATTTTTGATCTTCTCGGTCGTCGCAAACGATCCGATCGTTCCGGCCTGGAGGCGGAACGCGAACACTTCCGGATCCTTCGCCTTTTTGCGGCGGATCGGCATAAAGCGCGAATAAGTTATGTTGGGCTGATACGTGCGAACGTCGCCGCCAAGCCCCGAGAACGCAAACGACATAGAAAGCTGCGACCCACCGACCGTGTCGATCCCGTTCGAGGACGGCCGTCGCGTGTCGTAGACGAACGAACTGGTGATGCGGCTCGTCAGAATATTCGGCTGCGCATAAATCACGGGGATGCGAGCTGCCGGATCGGCTGAGTCGTTGATGGGCGGATCGGTGATCGTTGTAGCCGATAATTGATAGGTCAACCCGACTCTCGAAAACTGAGTGAACCTGCGCTTCTTAAAGAATAGTTCGGAGAGAGGCGCGGTCATAAATACGTTGCCGCCGAACGTCGTCTGGGTAAAGAGATTGGCGTCGTCCGTAATGACCTGTCCAAGCGGGTTGAAGAGATCGGTAAGAATATCCGTATTCTGCGTTAGGAACGTACCTTCGCCGAAGAACTTGTATCGTGACGCGAAAAGCGAAACGCCAACAGATATCGGTCGATCGCGGAAGTACGGTTCCTGATATGTGAACTGAAGATTTTGCTGTCTGTTACCTGCCCCTACCGAGAAGGACAGCACCTCACCGCGTCCGGCGAGATTGTTGGTCGAATACTCGAGCCCGAAGAATGATCCGCCGATACCGGAAAGGCCTCCGTTGAGCGAGATCTGCTGCCGGCCCTTTTCCTTGATCTTGACAATAAGATCGACATCGCCCTGTTCTTCGTCGGTCCGGATCTCAACATCCTGATCCTTATCTATCGGATCGAAGTACTGTGTTTGATTTAGACGCGCGACAGAAATGTCGAGAAACCGCGAGTTATAGATATCGCCCTCATTCAGCAGGAATTCGCGACGCATCACGCGATCGCGGGTGAAGGTGTTACCTGTAAACTCAAGACGGCGGAGCGTGAACTGTTTTCCTTCGTCGATGGTGATCTTGATATCGACGATTCCCTCGGCCGCATTAGCCGAGTTTTCTTTGAAGTCCGGCTCGAACTCCGCATTGTACTGAACAAAACCCTGCTGGCCGTAGACGTTTTTGAGGTCTTCATAGACCGCATCCTGGAGCCGCTTTCCGTCTGCGATCTCACCCTTCTTCAGACCGACGTATGCGAGGATCTGCTGTTCCGAAAAGATGGAATTACCTTCGACCTTAAGTTCACCCACGCGAAAGATCTTGCCTTCGGTAACCGGGACCGTTATCCGCAGCGTGTCGTCTTTGGATGAGATGAAGGGAAGCGGTAGCGTAATAAGCGGGAGGAAGTCGGTTCGTTTCAGACCGAGGCCCTCCACGACGGGGTCACCGAGACGTGCCTGAAAATATCCTTTTGAAAACATGTACGAGCGGACATTTTTCTGGAGGTCGTACTGTAGTTTTCGCAGGTCCAGGATATCTAATCCTTTGAACCTGGAGATGAGCCCGGTTTCCTTGACCAACTGCAAAGCTCCGCGAAGTTCGCCATCACTGAACTTTTCATTACCGTCGAACTGGATATCGACAATGCGCGAACGGTTCCCCTGATCGATCTCAAAAGTCAGGGCGATCGACGTAGCCGACACTTCTTCTTCCTTGATATTAACGGTCGCATTCGGATAGCCTTTCGACGCCATAAGCTCGCGAAGGATTCGCGTTGCGTTTCGCGCCTTTACGGGATCGTAGACGGCTTCCTTCGATATACCGACGCGCTGTTCGCGAAAAGCCTTGAGCACATCCGACTCCGGCACAGCTTTCAAACCCGTGAACTGAAGGTCGCGAACGATGGGCAGCTCTCGGACCTCAAAGATCACGTTGACGCCGCCGCGCGCACCATCGGTCGTTAAAACCCGCGTGTAAGTCTTATCAAAGAAATTGAGCGAGAGAAGTTCTCTAAGATCTCTTTCGAGTGCGGCCGGGTCATACACGTCACCGGGGCGTGTCTTGATGTAGTAGAGAAGATCCTCGTCTCGCAGGCGGCGATTACCGGATACATCGACCGATTCGACGATCTGCTGGGTCGAGACTGAGGCTCCGCGTGCTGGGTTCGCATTCCTGTCCGTTTCCGCGAACACCTGGCCCGCGAAAAAGGCAAAACTAAAAACAACAAGTCCGAATGCGGTGATTCTCTGCATAAAAAAACATGTTCCCTGACTAAAAGCGATTTATGAGCCTTGGGGAAAACCTGGCAGCCGCCTCGTCGTTGAAATCGAAAGGGATAGAATAAACAAATAGTTGCGGCTTTTCAATGTCGGAATTTTACTGTGGCTATGATTCGATGAACCAGAAACTGGTTGCCTTTTGGGCAGACCGGCAAGTTTGGGATTATCAACGTCACGAAGCAAACATTAAAAAGGTGCGTCCCGCTGAGATAGGGCTCGCACCTGTTCAAATTCCTTTCGCTAGCGGCTATGCCCGGTAGAAGAACTCCTGCTCCAACTGCTCGGCCGTAACCGGGCGAAACGAGAGCTTATCTTCGCTGCAAAATATCTCGATCTCGCTTTCTTCAGAGACTTCACCCTGAATCAAGGCTTCTGACAGCTCGTCTTCGACATATTTCTGCAGAGCCCGTTTCAACGGACGGGCACCGTAGCTTCGGTCGGCACAAGTTTTCTCGATCAACCATTGGCGGGCATCGTCCGTCATACGCACCTTCAAGGTCCGCTTTTCCAGCATCCGATTGAGATTTGCTACCTGAAGGTCGATTATCTGCGAGAGATCGGCGGCCGTCAGTTCGTCAAAAATGATGATCTCGTCGAGACGATTTATGAATTCAGGAGCAAATGTCTGCTTTACCTGCGACATCACCTGATCTTCCATCTTCTCCCGCGACATATCCGCACCGGCCTGAAATCCCATATTGCCGCGCTTTTGGATCGTCCGGGCACCAATGTTCGACGTCATGATAAAGATCGCATGCTTGCAATCGACAGAGTTTCCCTGGGCGTCAGTGAGCACTCCGTCTTCAAAAACCTGCAGAAGCACATTGAAAAGATCGGGATGGGCTTTCTCGACCTCGTCGAAAAGCACGACTGAATAGGGCGAGCGCCTGAGCTTTTCCGTTAACTGACCGCCTTCCTCATGACCGACGTATCCCGGAGGCGATCCGATGAACTTCGCAACGGCATGCTTCTCCATGAATTCGCTCATATCGAACCGGATCAGCACCCGCTCCGAAGCAAACAGATATTCCGCCAATGTGCGTGCGACTTCCGTCTTCCCGACACCCGTCGGACCAAGGAAAAGGAACGAGCCCACCGGCTTGTTCGGATTTTTCAGTCCGGCACGAGATCGCCTTATTGCCCGGGCGAGTGCAGAGATCGCAGGTCGCTGCGAGACGACACGCTTATGAAGCTCTTTCTCGATGTTGAGCAGTTTCTGTGCTTCTTCGAGCTTGATGGACGAAACGGGAACACCTGTCCAGCGGGCGATCACCTCATCGACGTCGTCCTTTGTTACCTCGATAGAGAAGAACGAGTCCTCGATCGTTTGCAGCTCATATGAGATCAGTTGCTCTTCATTCGCCGCGGTGCGTTTCCAATTATCGACCGTTTCTTTCCAGGTCGGCTCAGCCGTGTCCTCCTCCCGGAAGCGAAGTTTGGCTCGGGCACCGGCTTCATCGAGAACGTCGATCGCCTTGTCCGGTAAGAATCTGTCAGGAATATAACGGCTCGACTGATACACAGCGGCTTCCAGCGCGTCCTTCGAATAGCGAATCTGGTGGAAAGCCTCGTAGCGGTTGACGATGCCTTTTATGATCTCGAGGGTCTCCTCCTCATTGGGTGGGGCAACCTTGACCGCCTGAAATCTACGTTCAAGGGCTCGGTCCTTTTCGATCGACTTTCGATACTCCGAAGGTGTCGTCGCACCGATACACTGGATCTCTCCTCGCGACAACGCGGGCTTGAGGATATTCGCAGCATCGAGCGTTCCCTCGGCAGAGCCGGCGCCGACGAGCGTATGAAGTTCATCGATAAAGACGATGTTCTCGTTGCTTTCGGCGAGCTCCGCCATGATCTTCTTAAGCCGTTCCTCAAACTGGCCGCGATACTTCGTACCCGCTACGATCGACGAAAGATCAAGCGAAAGGATGCGCTTCTTTTCCAGAAAGCTCGGCACGGCCTTATCAACGATTCGCTGTGCGAGCCCCTCGATTATCGCCGTCTTACCGACGCCTGCTTCCCCGATCAGTACCGGATTGTTTTTTGTTCGACGGCAAAGTATCTCGACAAGCCGTTCGAGCTCAGGCTCGCGTCCGACGAGTGGATCAAGCTTTCCCTGCTCGGCGTCCGTCGTCAGGTCGCGGGTGAACTCCTGGAGACTCGATGCGACCGGACTATCCTTGGGCATCGAGGGAGCCGGAGTTTGCGAACCAGAGAGACGTCCCAACTCATCACGTATCGATTGTACCTGCAAGCCGAACTGGAGAAGTATCTCAGCCGCGATCGATCGTTCCTCGCGAATGATGCCTAGCAGCAGGTGTTCGGGACCGATGTGACGATTCTTTAACTGCCGGCTTTCTTCGTTGGCGTAAAAGAGGATCTTCTTCGTTTCCGGAGCAAGGTGAAGCTCCGCAGACTGCGGAATGCGGTCGCGGACAACGATGCGTTCTTCGACCTCGCGCCTAACCGCATCGACCGAAAGTGTGTTGCGGAAAGACAGGAATCTCGCGGATATAGTTTTGTCTTCGCGTAAGAGTCCCAGCAGGATATGCTCTGGGGAGATCGTGGGCGAGCCATACTGCAATGCCTCGTAACGGGCAAAAAATATAACGCGACGTGAGCGTTCGGTATAACGTTCGAACATAAAATCAATGCTCAGGCTTTCGCTACATTATAGCGAAAGTTCCAACTTAAATATCAAGGTAGTAACTGTCTGGAGTCCCGAGCTTGGCTAAATATAGTTACAAACGGACGCGATATCCAAAAAAGGAAACTGTAAGGTTCTCCGCCTCATCAACTTGTGCCGTGCCGGGACCGGCGTTAGCTCGCCATTGAGGGACGCGGATCGGCCGGTAGATCTTCCCCTTCGCCCTGAGGAATTTCGCGGACGAGAGCCTCGTCGCGGTTCGTTATACTCCGCAGGACCTTGCCGGCCGGTGCGAGTTCGACCTTCGAGGAAAGGACACGCGATACGCGTTTCGGCAAAAGCATCGGAGCAATGCTTGCGATCGAATCGGCAAGCGCGACGATATCGCCGCCACCCGACCAATGCTCACGAACGATGCGTTCATCGGTCCGGTTCACCAATCTAAGAAGCGTAAGTGCGATTACGTAGATATCGTCGACCTGCCCGATAAACGGAAAAATGTCGGGGATAAGATCGATAGGCGAGATAAAATAGACGATCGCCGCAACGAAGAGAGCCTTCTCGGCCGTCGGTACCCGCACATCTTTTAGGAGCCCGCCGAGAAGCCTCGCCATGTTCGGAAGAAACATCAAGAAGCTTCCCATACGACCGCGCAGTTCACGCTTTTCGCGGCGCTTAAGTTTCGTTCCAGGTTCGTTAGTCGTGCTCATTTCCATTAATTCGCGAGTGTAGTTTCAGTCTAAGAACAACGTGCGCTTTGTGCAAGTTTCACGGTGCGCCGTTGTATGGTAAATTCTGGAGCAGTGGTCCTTTGTCATTGGTCATTTGTCATTTGTCATTTGTCTGTCATTGGTCATTGGTGCTTTGTCATGGGTCGTTCGGTCATAGCTCAGTTGCATACTCATTTTTCGGTGCAACACGAGCGGTAACTCTGACAACTGACCAATAACAAATGACAAATGACAAATGACAAATGACAAATGACCACCGACCACCGACCACCGACCCCCGACCACTGACAAACTACGATGATTCTCGAACAGATCCGCGGCCGCGCCGCATCAGATATCCAGCACATTC